>NZ_JAENKS010000016.1:0-29490 GCF_016598975.1 Campylobacter sp. 2018MI34 | reverse complement strand
AATAAAGATTAAAAATAACAAATAAAACTAAATAACTAAACATAAATAATAAAAATAAACATACAAACAAAAACAAATATAAAATTTATAATTCTTATAAATAAATATTTTGATTTTTAAAGATAATTCTTTATATTTTAATTCTTTATTATCTTTAGAAGTATTGTTTGTAATAAAATAAATTAAGATTTATTTTAATTTCATAAAAATTATTAAAATAAATTCTTAAGTTTTTTATAAAGTGATAGAAAGAAATATTAATTTAAATTTTATTTGTGTATATAGTTAAAGTTTAGAAAATTGATTATATTTATAAATTTTGATGCTTTTTAGCATCAAAATTATTTTATGATAGTTGGAGTAGCGCTAAGTCCTAAAGCTCTATATTTTTCATAAAGAGCAAAAGCTTCTTTGAGTTCATTTTCGCTTACTTTTGGATAGTTTTTGATATTTGGATCAAAATATTTATTTAAGATTGCAATTTTTTCTTTATCATTTTTAGCTTTTTTAACTTCTTTATAAATTAAAGCTGATTTTTCAAAAGCACTTTTTCCATGAACTGGAGTGATTATAAGATTTACTTGATATTGTTTTAGTTCTTCATCAATATTTTTTAAATGTTCTCTACAATAAGGGCACTCAGGATCTGTAAAAACATAAATTGCAGGTTTATTTTTATCTCCTAGTTTAATAACCATTTTTTCTTTTTCTGCTACTACTTTAGCATTTTTAATAAAATTATCCCTAGCATCTTGGAATTTTTTCATTTCATATTCTTGACGATAAGAAATTTTTGATTTTAAATCGATAATATCAGGAACTATAATATCATCTTTTGTAAAAAGAATTTCTTCTTGTTTTAAACCATCAATTTCAACACTTAAAATTACACTATCAAAACCAGTATCACCTGCTTTTTCTCTTTTTTCAATATTTATTTTTGCATCGGGAAATTGAGCTTTAATACTTTGCGAATAAAAATCACTAATTTGAGCATTGCTAGCCGCAAAAGCTAAATTTGCAGTGATTAAAACTAAGGCAATTTTTTTCATCATTTATATCCTTTTTAATTTATTTTTAATTTTATAATATTAAATTAAATGTTTGTTTTTAAAAATCTTTTTTCATTGATTTTTTGAACTCTTTCATCTTTATCTAGGTATTCTAAATAAGCTATGGCATATTTTCTTGAAAGATTAAATTTTTCTTTGACTTTTTGCACATCAAGACTTTCGTATTTTAAGAGTTCTAAAAATTCTTTCATTAGATTGTCTAAAGCTTTTTTTTCTATAAAAAGATTATGAGCTAATCTTACTACAAGAGAATTTTTAGTGAGTTTTTTTAATATATCATCACCACTTTTTCTATCAAGATCTAAAAAATCATAGATATTATAAGGAGCTTTAGGATAAATTCCTTGTTTTTTAATGATATTAAAAAGTTCATTATTGTTTTTTTCTTCTATTTTTTTAAAATCTATTCCTTTTTTAAAATATATTCCTTTATTAAAATCAAGTTCTTTTGTGTTTTTTAAAGCTAACTCGCAAAAACTTTTACTTGCCCAAGGAATTCTTAAAGCTAAGGAGTGAGCTGAAAGCATAGCATAAGGATTTTTTTTTATACTAAAAGCAATAAATTTTTTTATTTCTTCTAAAATTGTTAATGTATAAACATTTAATTCTTTTTCATCCACAAAAACATTATCAAGCTCTTTGGCTAAGTTTAGGGCGTCTTCGTGTTGTAATTTAAATCTTTGATAGCTTGATAATAAGCCAAAACCATACTCATGAATTTCTTTAAGATAATTAAAACTTTCTTTGAGTTTTTCTTCTTTTAAAAAATTTAAAAGTTTAATTTTTGCTTCTTTTTTTAAAGGTTCGCTTACAGGATTTAAAACTCTTCCACCTCCAACAACGCGATTATTTTGAAGCAAGATAAATCTTTCATTAAAGCATAAAAAAAGATTTTTTTCAAAGTTTAAATGAGCAAAAAATTCATTATTTTCTAATTGTTTAAGTATGGAAATTTTGCATTCTATTTGTTTTGTTCCAACGCAAAAAATCATTTTTTCATTTTTTAAATTTTTTGCTTTTATTAAAACATCGCATTCTTTGAAAGCTTTAAAATAGCCTTTTTTACTAAGTATATAACCTTTTTTTAGTTCTTTATGATCACAATTTAAACTTAGAGCTACGCGGTTATAAGCTTTTATTGTGGTATGATTTTTTTCGTGATTTTGTATATTTTTAATGATAAGTTCTTTTTGATTATCAAGGCATATAATCTTTTCATTAAGGCTAATGCTTCCTTCATTAAGACTTCCAGTAACTATAGTCCCTATACCTTTTAAAGAAAAAACCCTATCAATGTAATAACGAAAAATTAAATTTTCATCTGTATTTTTGCATTCTAAATTTAAAAGATAGTTTTTTAGCTTTTCTATGCTTTTTATATCTTTAATGGAAATATAAAAAATTTCCATAGGAGTAAAATTTAAATTTTTTAAAATATTTTCACTTTGTTCTTTTAAATTTTTACATAAGTCACATTTGCTAAATACTAAAATAATATCTTTTATCCCTAAAAGATTAAGTACTTCTAAATGTTCTAAACTTTGCTCTTTTAAGCCCTCATTAATATCAACAACAAATAAACAAGCGCTAAAGCCAAAAGCTCCGCTTATCATAGTTTTAACAAGATCTTTATGTCCTGGAACATCAATGAAAGAAATATATTTATTTTCGAAATTTAAATTTGAAAAACTTAAATTGATGGTTATTTTTCTGTCTTTTTCTTCTTTTAAAGTATCACCTTCAAAACCATTCAAAGCTTTAATTAAAGAAGTTTTGCCATGATCTATGTGCCCAGCAGTTCCAATGAGTAAAGAATTCATAGCGTATCCATTGAATTTATAATATTGCTTAAATGAGTTAATTCATCTTCTCTAATACTTCGAAAATCGAGAATAAATTTTTTATTTTCAATGCGTCCTATGATATTTTTTTCTCTAAATTTTTTTTGTAAAAGTAAAGCTTTGCCTTCAAAAGCTAAAACAAAAGTTTCTAAACTCTTATCAGGCATAGAACCCCCTCCAACTAGGCTTTTACTTTTTTGAAGTATAGTTTTAAATTTGATATTTTTTTGAACTTTTAAGGCTTTTTGTTTTACGTGCTCTAAATCATCATTTAAAAGCTTTAAAGTAGTAATTTTTTCAAATTTTTTATCTAAATAAAATTTAAGCGTTTCATTTAAAAAGGTAATACTTAATTTATCCACTCTTAACATTCTTAAAAGCTGATTTTTTTTAATTTTTTCTATAAATTTTTTCTTTCCTAAAATAATACCACCTTGCACAGAACCAAAAAGCTTATCTGCACTAAAACTTAAAATATCACAATCTTTTAAAAGTTTTTTAATTTCTGGCTCATTTTTTATTAAATCTAAATTAAGATTTTCGCACCATCCTGATCCTAAATCATAATAAAGTATTAATTTTTTCTTTTTAGATAAGACTTTTAATTCTTTTAAATTTACCTCACTTTGAAATCCAAGTAAAGAAAAATTAGATTTGTGTGTTTTTAAGATTAGGGCAGAATTTTCATTGATAGCTTCTTCGTAATCTTTTAAATGAGTTTTATTGCTAGTTCCAATTTCATAAAGTTTTACTCCTGCTGCTTTAATTACTTCAGGAATTCTAAAACTTCCTCCAATCTCTACAAGCTCTCCTCTTGAACTAATTACTTCTTTATCTTTAGCTAAGGTATTAAGGATCAAAAAAACTGCTGCTGCGTTATTATTTACAACTAAAGCATCTTCACATTCAAAAAGGATTTTAAATTTTTCTAGCAAAGAATCATATCTTGAACCTCTTTTTCCTGTTTTAAGATCAAATTCTAAATTAGAATAAGAACAAATTATTTTTTTGCAGTTTTCATAAAGATCTTCATCAATTACACTTCTTCCTAAATTCGTATGTATGACAACCCCGCTTGCATTAATAAGACTTTGAAGATCGTTTTTTAAAAAGTATTTTATTTTATTTTGAATTTCATCTAAAATTTCTGCTTTGTCTATATTTTTGTCTAAATTTTTTTGTAATTTTTTTTTCATTTCTTTAATGACGCATTTAGAAAAATAGTTTCTAAGATACAAAGGGTAAATTTTTAAGTTTTCATCTTTTATTAGACTAGAAATTTGCGGGAAGTCTCTAAATTTGTTCATCTTAAACCTTAAGAAAATATTTTGCTATTTTAACATAAAATTTATAATCAAAGTTTTTAAGGTTAAAAATGCAAGATTTTGTTTATGTAAAAAATGATTTTTTAATTCCTTTAGAAGATAATATCACTATTTTAGACAAACCAAATGAAAATGAGTTTTTAATTTCAAATGATAAAAATCAAAAAGCACAAATTTATGCCCCTGAAATTAATTTTTATCTAAAAAATTCAAAAGATGATACCTTAAAAAGAAGTAAAAATGTATCAAAACTTTATGAAGCAAGATTGATAGCTTATGATTTAGGACTTGATTTAGAGCAGGTTAAAGAAGTAGGTAAAAATATCATTTTAGTAGATATTAAAGAAGAAATTAGTGATTTTTTAAAAAGTAAAAATTTTAAAGTTTTAAATTTTAAAAATGATGAACTTATATCTGTTTTTGGTTCAATTGGTGAGCTTTGTGCTATAGTTAAGAAAGATAGCGAAGAAATTGAGCTTGATTTTGATATTTTACTTTTTAATGGGAATTTAGACAAAATACGCAAAGATTTTACAAGACAAAGTGGATGTTTTGATATAAGTTCTTTTAAAAGCACCGAGGAGCTTTTTGAATTTTTAGAACAAAAAACCCCAAAATATCATTATAAAACTTATATTACTTATGATTTGAGTATATGTCAATATCATCAAAGACGTAGCGAACATTGTGCAAAATGTGCTGAAATTTGTCCTACAACGGCTATTTTAAAAGATGATGAAAGAAGAGAATTGGAATTTTCTCAAATAGATTGTTTAGGATGTGGAGGATGTATTAGTATTTGCCCTAGTGGTTCACTTGATTATGCTCCTATGCCAAGAAATAGTTTTTTTGAAATAGCTAATTTATATAAGGGTTATAAAATTTTAATTATTCCTAAAAAAATGTCTTTAGAAAATTTAGAATTGAATCTAAAAGAAGATATTTTACCCTTGATGATAGAAGGTGAAAAATGGCTTTCTAATATGCATTTTTTAACGCTTTTGCAAAATAGCGGAGCAAATTTAGTTTTTTATACTAATTTTGTTTCAAAAGGAAGTAATGAAGCTATAAATCTTTTAAATACTATTTTTGAGAGAAAATTTAACAAAAAGGCCATTTTTGTAGCTAAAGATAAACAAGAGCTTGAAAATGTTTTAGAAAAATTAGAATTTATCCAAGGTCTTTCTTTTGAGCTTCATTCAAATTTTCTTACAACTAGAGAGCTTTTTGCTAAAAGATTAGAACATTTAATTGCTGATGATGATTTAGGTAGGGTAGAAAGTGGAGAATGGTTAAGATATGGTCAAGTTTTAATCAATCCTGATACTTGTACGCTTTGTCTTTCTTGTGTAGGAGCTTGTAATGTGGGAGCATTGATTGCTGATTCTAAAGAAAATGCTTTAAAATTTAATCCTTCACTTTGTACTACTTGTGGATATTGTGAGTCAAGTTGTGCTGAAAAAGATACCTTAAAACTTGTGCGTAGCGGTATAGAGCTAAATAAAGATTATTTTAAATATCACACTTTAGCCAAAGATGAACTTTTTGCTTGTATAGAATGCGGTAAAGAATTTGCTACAAAAAAAGCAGTTGAAAAGATAGCAAACTTTATGAAAGATAAATTTGGCAATGATGAGAATAAAATCAAAACACTTTATTGCTGTGCAGAATGCAAGGCTAAAGTGATGATTAAGGCGATGATGGTTTAAGAAAAATTTCTTTAGCATAAATCATAGCTTTATTAATAACACTTCCGTGAGTTTCATTTTCAAAAAGTTTAAAAGAGCTTTTGCAAGAACTTTCTTGTGAAATTTTTTGACTAAGCTCTTTAGTACTTAGCAATGCATACCTTTTTCTTTCGGCAGAACCCATTGCAAAATATATTTTAGGACAAGATGATAATTTGATTTTTTGGGGTAAAAATTTAGTTTCATTCCACCATAAAGAAGGGGAAATGATAAAATAATGACTAAAAAGCTTGCTATCTTTTAAAAGTGTATCAAGAGCAAAAAGCCCTCCAAAAGAATGTCCAAAAATAGCTTTATAATTTTTATCACTAGGATAATATTGTTCGATATAAGGCATTAGTTGTGTTTTTAAAAAAGTTCTAAAATTTTCACTTCCTCCACTTTCTTCAAATCCATCTTGCTTATCGGGTGTATAATCTTTTGTGCGGTTTTTAGTATCAAAAGCTAAAGAAGTGTTATAACCTATGCCTATGATTAAAAGATTTTCTTTTATTGGTTTAGAAAAAAGATTTAAAAATAAAGGAAAGAAAGCATTGCCATCAAGTAAATAAATGCTTTTATATTCTTTAGCATTTGTATTATTTGTTGCAATAAAGATTTTATAATCTATATTGTGATGTGTAGAATAAATAGTTTTTTCTATAAAAAAAATCTTTTTTGCTATAGTTGAAATTTCTGGAATTTTTTGACTTGGTTTAGCAAAGGCAAAAGATACAAAAAGAAGAAAAAATAAAAATTTATTCATATTTTTGCTTCTAATTCTTCTTTACTTATAAGTTTATTATCAAATTTAATTACTAAATTTTTTGAATTTTTGTAAATATCTATAACACCTTTAGTATTTAAAAGTTTTTCCCAATTTAAAGGCGTGTTAAGGTTTAGATAAATATTTTTAAATTCAGCTGGATTTTTTAAAAATAAAAGCAAAATAAACCAAAATACAGATAAAACTACTAAAACAATAGTAAGAAGTTCTAGTTTTTCAAAATGTAAAAATAATCCCCCTAAAATTCCTCCTATAAAACTTCCTCCGTATCCAAAGGAATTAAATATCCCCAAAGCTACACCTTTTTCATGAACTTTGCAAAATTTTGAAGCACAAGATTGCATAATGGGTTCATGTAAGTTAAAGCCTATAAAAAAGATAATTACTGAAAAAATAAAAAAATTAAGAGAATACGAAAAAGTAAAACATAAATAAGAGAGTATGAAAAAAAATACTCCAATAAGTAAAATTTGCTTAGATAAGTTTTTTCTTTCTCCTAAACTTCCAGCAAATCCCATAGCAATAAATCCTGCTATCATAGATATAGTATAAATAATCCAAAGTTTATTTTGTTCAAAATTAAAATGTTTTACTAAGATTATAGGAATAATCAAAAATGCAATACTCATAAGCATTTTTTGCATAAAATTAGTGATATTCATAAGAGTTAAATTTTTTTGTTTAATAAGATGAAAAAAAGGTGTTTTTTCATTTTCGTGTATAAGTTTGTTTTCTTTTGGAACTATGGTATAGAGCAAGATAATACAAAGCAATGTTAAAAAAGTACTTAGATCAAAAAGGCTTGAAAGCCCCCATTTAGCACTCATTAAAGGAGAAATCACCATAGAAGCTGCAAAACTAATTCCTATAAAAGAACCCATTATGGCCATAGCTTTTGCTCTATTTTCTTCATTGATAAAGTCACTAATCATTGCAGTAGCAACAGCTCCTATAGCTCCAGCTCCTTGAAGCATTCTTCCAAAAAGCATAGTATAAATATCGTTTGCAAAAGAACAAATAAGCGAACCTATAATAAAAATAATAAGACCAAAAAGCAAAGTTTTTTTTCGTCCAATTTTATCGCTTAATATCCCAAAAGGAACTTGAAAAATCATTTGCATTAAAGCATATATACCTACTAAAAGTCCTACTAAAAATTCATTTGATCCTTCAAGTTTAAGTGCATAAAGGCTTAAAATAGGCAAAACTATAAAAAGTCCAAAAAATCTTGTTCCAACGATAAAAGATAAAGCTAAAATAGTATTTAACATAAAATGCCCTAAGGATTTAATTTAGGATAATTTTACTATTAATAATATTAAGTAAGTATTAAGTTTTGTCTTATTTAATATTATTAAAATTCTAAATCATTGAAATAAATTTTTAAGGTTTGGTATGTTTAAAAATAAAATTATACTTGCAACAAATAATATCCATAAGGTTTATGAGTGTAAAAATATTTTAACAAATTACGAGGTTTATGCTTTTGGTGATATTATGCAAGCTTTTGAAATAGAAGAAAATGGAATTTCTTTTAAAGAAAATGCTTTGATTAAATCAAGAGCAGTTTTTAATGCTTTAAGTAAAGATCAGCAAGAAGAATTTATTGTTTTGAGTGATGATAGTGGAATTTGTGTTGAAGCTTTAGATGGAAGACCTGGAATTTATTCTGCAAGATTTTCAAAATCACAAAATGATGAAGGTAATCGCAAAAAACTTATAGATGAACTTCAAAAAAAAGGTATTTTTGAAAGTAAGGCTTTTTATACGGCTGCTATTGGAATAAGCTCTAAATTTGGAGATTTAAGTTCGCACGGATGGATGCACGGAAAAGTAATTTGCGAAGAGAGAGGTAAAAATGGTTTTGGCTATGATCCTTTGTTTATCCCTAATGGTTTTACAAAAACTTTAGCACAACTTGATGATAGTTGTAAAAATCTTATTTCTCATAGGTTTAAAGCTTTAAATTTGGCACAAATTTTAATTAAGGTTTTAAGCAGGGCTTATTGATTTTTTTTAAAAGTGATTAAAAGACTAGGAAGTAAAAATAAACTTCCTAAAAGAAGCAATATCATCACAAATATAGTTAAAGCCCCAAAATAAATTGTTGGTATAAAATTGCTACTCATCATCACGCTAAATCCTAAAATAATACTTATACTTGTGTAATAAAGGGCTGAACCTATTGAATTATGTGTATTTAAAATAGCTTCTTTGATACTTTTATTTTTAATTGTTTGCTTAAAACGATAGATATAATGGATAGCATCATCAACTCCTATACCCATAGAAATAGCAGCTATAGTAATACTCATCATATCCAAAGGTATATTTAAAATTCCCATAAGGGCAAAAACAACGCTAATTGGAACAATATTTACAATAAGGGCAATTATAGAAAATTTCAAATCTCTAAATATCATAAGAAAAAGGACAAATATCACTAAAATAACAAATATTAAGGTATTAAATTGTGATGAAAAAAGACTTTGAAGCATATTATTATAAAGAACCATAATCCCAGCAATTTGCACTGAAACATCATCGTTTTTTAAAAGTTCGTTTAATTCTTTGTTTAGCTCTTTTAAAAATTCATTGCGACGTAAATTCGGATCAGAATCTATGATACGCATAGTAAATCTTAACTCATTTTTATCTATATTTACAAAAGGAGAAAGTAAATCTTTTTTGAAGTTATTTGGCAAATTTTCATTTAAAAATGCTAGAGCAAAATCATCTAAATCTTTACCACCGTTGATATTTTTTCCTAAAATTAAAAGACTATTTAAACTAAGAATAGAACCTATATAAGGTTTATTTTCTAAATATTCGTGTATTTTTTTCACTATACGAATTTTTTTTGCATTAAACCAATAAGTTTTTTCTTGACTCAAAGCTTCAAATTCATTTTCAAAACTATCTAGATTATCATTATTTTGAAATTTAGCATCATCTTTAAATTTTATAATTATATCTAAAGGCAAAGTTCCGCCTAATTTTGTATCAATAAGCAATAATCCTTTTTTAATTTCACTTCCATCTTTAAAATAATTAACAAAAGAATTCTCAACTCTTAAAGAAGAAATCCCAACTAAAGCAAAAATACTTGCTAAGAAAGTAAAAGCATAAATTAGTTTTCTATGATTCAAACTCGCTTTTGCGCAAAAGCTTAAAAAATTAAATTTAAATTCTTTTTTACTATAATTTTTTGGTTTTAAAAGAGTTAAAATACTTCCCAAAAAAAGATAACTAAGAATTAAGCTTAAGCTTATGCCAATGCTCATCATAATCCCTAGCTTAATAATAGGTTCTATATTTGAAAAAATCAAGCTTAAAAATCCTATCATAGTGGTTAATATAGCATAAAAGCTAGGTTTTGCTTTGGTTAAAAGAGTTGCAAGAACAACATTTTGTATTTTAGTATGTGGAAATTTATTAGAGCATTCTATAAAATGTGTGATTAGATGGATTACTACACTAAGGGTGATTATAAGAATTAGTGCAACATAATTAGAAGAAATAACTGTGATTTTAAAGCCAAGTAAAGCAAAAACACCACTTGCAGAACTTAAACTTATAAAACAAATAAAAAGAGGTAAAAATACAAAACGTAAAGATCTAAAAAAATAATATAAAGCTAAACTAAGTAGCAATACAAGAGTAAAACCATAAATTAAAAGATCATCTTTTATATAAGATATCATATCTTCAGCTATCAAGCTTATACCGCTAATATAAAACATATCTCCATTTTTTTGATAACTTTGCATAATATTTTTTATTTGATCTAAGCTTTTTTTTGTGATAGTTTTTTGCAAATTTAGATGTTCTTGAATTTGAATTTGATATTTTTCTTTTTGTGATTGATTTGCTTCATATTTTTGTTCTAAAAGTTGATTTAATTTTAAATCAGGATTTAAATAAATAATTAAAGCTGTAGTTGTTCCATCTTTGGAAATAATATTATTTTTATAAAAAGGACTATTTAGAATTTCATTTTTAGCTTTGCTTTTATTGATATCTTTAAAAGTGATATTTGGGATATTTTTAATAAGCTCTTTTAGATCTATTTGATCATTACTTTGAAGAAGAGGTGCGTTTATAATACTCAAAACACGTTCAACATTGTAAGAATTTTCTAGATCTTTATGTATATTTTTTAATTTTTCTAAACTCTGTTTGGAGAAAGGATCAAGGTCTTTTGGTTTAAAAGCAATGATTAAAAAGTCATCACTTTTATAATCTTTAGAAATTTCCCTAAAGATTTTTAAATCTTTATCATCTTCTAAAAGAAGACTATCTGCACTTGCATCAATTTGAAGTTTTAAGGAGAAAAAACTTAAAATTGTGCAAAAAATTAAAGTAGTAATTAAAGTAATCTTAGGATAATTGGTAATTTTTTTTAAAAAATAAATTAGCATTTAATCAATATTAATATCTTTAATTTTTTTCATTAAAGTGTTAAAATCGCCATTTTCTAAAATATCACTAAACTGAGATCGATAAGTTTGAATAATACTTATACCTAAAACATCTACATCATAAATAAGCCAATCATTGTTTTGATTATAGAATTTAAAAATAACATTTTTTTCTTCCCCATCAATTATCATAGAACTTGTTAAAAAATAACGATTTTTATTTTTTTCTTCCCCATATTTCACTTTTAGTATTTGATCTTTATAAAGACTGAGTTTATCAGTAAAACTTTTTTTAAGATTTTCTTCAAAAGCCTGTGTGAATTTTTCTTGTTCTTCTTTGCTTAAATTGTTATAATATTTTGAAAGAGAAAGTTTTGCCATAAGTTTATAATCAATTATGTGATCAAAAAGTTTAAAAATTTCCTTTGCAGCTTCTTTTTTATCGCCTTTTGTATTTTGTAAAATTTCAAGACTTTTATCAATATTTTTTTGCATTAAACTTTCAATTTCATCTAACTTTAAGGCAAATACATTTAATACAAGAGCTAAAATTAAAAATATTTTTTTCATTTTTTTCCTTATTTGCTAATTTCTATGCGTCTTTGCTCATAAGCATCACGTAAAAATGGATAAAGGTTTGGAGTATTGTGATAAATTTCATCAATTTCATCAATTTTGAAAGAAATTTCATTACCATAAGCATAGCTACTTATTGCAAAACTTGCCCAATCTGGATTAATATAAGCACTAGGATATAAAAACCAATCAACAGGCAAACTTAAAGTATCTCTTAAGTTGCTTGGCCCAAGTATTGGCAAAACAAGATGAAAGCCTCCGCCTATACCCCAATGAGCCAAAGTGCTTCCAAAATCAGCAGGATGTTTTTTTAAGTGTAAAGCATCGCCAGCATTCATTATCCCACCAAAACCTAAAATGGTATTAGCTATAAAACGCTTGGTTTCTTCTCCAGCTTGTTCAAATTTAAATTGCAAAGCGTTATTTATAAATCTTAAAGGAAAAGCTAGATTATCAAAAAAATTTCTAACACCTACTCTAAAAGCTTTTGGGGTGATTTTTGTATAAGCCATAAGAGTAGGTCTAAAGCCATAATCGTATAAGAATACATTAAAGCGCGTCATAACTTTGTTATAGCCAGATAAAGGATCATTTACTTTGTATTGAGAAAATTCATCCTCAAATTCGCTAATTTCATTAGCAAAACTAAAGCAAATAGTTAGAGAAAAAAATAAAATAATAGTTTTTAGTTTCAAATATATCCTTAATTATATTAATCAATAAGAATATCCCAATAAAAATTCACCCATTCTGTTGCTTCTTTAGTTGTAAATTCGGGAATTAAAAGAGCATTTTTCTTATAAAAAATTGTAGCTACTTTTAAATCAATATGGGTAAATTTTTCTTCTAAGACTCTTTTAATCTCTTTGATACTTTCTCCACTATCTATAATGTCATCTACTAAAAGAATTTTTTTATAAGCACTAAGATCGGGAATATTGAAAATTTCAATAGTATCTAGTTTTTGTGTGTCATTATAATGTATAGAATTTAGACTAAAAAGATTACGTGTATTCAGTGCTACTGCTAAAGAGTGACCAAGACTCATTCCACCTCTTGCTATAGCAACTATAGCGTCTGGATTAAATTTATTTTTAATTTCTTTTGCTAAAGTTTTAACATCATCTTCAAATTCATCATAAGAGTAAAAAATCATATTTTTCCTTCTAAAGCAATTAATAAAAAATTTCCTAAAGAAATAAAAGATAGTATTATAATACCCATATTAAGTTTATCCAATTCTTTTTTAAATATGCGCACAAGCAAATAAGAGATAAAACCAAAAGCAAAGCCTGTTGTTATAGAATAAGTAAAAGGCATCATAATTATAGTAAAAAATGAAGCAACAGCTGTGGCATCGTCTTTAAAATTAATATTTCTTACCTCCATAAACATTAAAATTCCTACCATTATTAATACTGGATTAATAGAATTAGCAGGTATAGCTTTAAATAAAGGAAGCAAAAATAATGTTAAAATAAAACAAAATGCAACAACTAAAGCTGTAAGTCCTGTTCTTCCACCACTTTCAACTCCTGTAGTACTTTCAACAAAGGCAGTAACGGTTGAAGTACCTACAATAGATCCAATTGTAGAACCTACAGCATCACTTGCTAAAGTTTTTCCTAATTTTTTCTCTCCTTCTTTAGGCTCATCAAAAATTTTTCCTCTTTCTCCAACTCCTGTAATAGTACCTAAACTATCAAAAAGTTGCGTAATAAGAAAAGTTAAAACAACTGGAATCATAAAAACATTTAAAGCACTTAGAATATCTAATTTAGCAAAAATACTTCCCAAGCCGTTTTCTTGGCTAAAATTTGGAAATGAAAAAAAATGATCCGGAAATGAAGCGTTATTGATATTAAAAACCCAAGCAATAATAGAACTAAGTAAAATTCCTATAATAAAAGCTCCTTTTAGTTTTATAACCCATAAAAATAGTATTAAAACAAGGGTAAAAATTCCAAAAAGAACATTAGGATCGCTAAAATCTCCAATACGCACAAAAACATTTTCATCTTTAGCAATTACTCCCATTTGTCCAAGCCCTAAAAACGTTACAAAACATCCAAGTCCTGCACACATTGCTAAACGTAAATCTTTAGGAATATTGCGTATTATCCAAATCCTAAAATTTGTAAAAGATAAAAGTAAAAAAATAAAACCTGATATAAAAACAGCACCTAATGCACTTTGCCAAGGTATATTTTGAGCTAAGCAAACACTAAAAGTAAAATAAGTATTCATTCCCATTCCAACACTCATAGCTACAGGAGTGTTAGCAAAAAAAGCATTAAAAGCACTTGCTATTATAGTTACCAAAGCAGTAGCAATAATCAAGCCTTCCAAAGGCATACCAGAATTACTCATTATGTGAGAATTAACAGGTATGATATAAATCATAGTTAAAAAAGTTGTAACACCAGCAATAATTTCTGTTTTTATATTGGTATTATTTTGTTTAAGTTTAAAAAAATCCATATTTTAAGCCTTAATAAATTTTAAGTTCATTGTATAAACTATCACGTTCTACGGGAATTAAATTTGAAGTTTTTATCATATCAATAAAGGTTTTAAGATTGACCCCATTAGCACTTTTAGCTCCTCCAGCACTTTGAATACTTTCTTTTTCTATAGTCCCATCAAGATCGTTGGCTCCAAATTCTTGAGCAACCATAGCAAGATTAAGCCCCATAGTTGCCCAATAAGCTTTAATATTTTTAATATTATCTAAGATAATTCTTGAAATAGCAATAGTTTTTAGAATTTCTTCACTATCCATAATTTTATCTGTTTGTATAAAGCTATTATCTCTTTGCCATACTAAAGGAATAAAAGCATTAAAACCTTTTGTTTCATCTTGTAAAGCTCTAAGTCTTAGCATATGATCAATGCGATGTTTTTTTTCTTCGATATGACCAAAAAGCATTGTAGCATTACTTTGTTTGCCTTTTTGATGCCAAAGTTTATGAATTTTAAGCCAATTTTCACTAGTTACTTTTCCTTTGCAAATTTTTTCACGTATTGTTTCATCAAAAATTTCAGCCCCACCACCTGGCATACTATCAACGCCATATTCTAACATTTTATTTATAATTTCTTCATAGCTCATATCAAAACGTCTATGCAAAAAGTCAATTTCTGCTGCTGTCATAGCTTTAATATGAATTTGAGGATATTTTGCTTTTATCATTTTAAAAATTTCTAAATACCATTGCCAAGTTACATCTTTATTATGGGCTGAAACAATGTGAATTTCTTTAGTTCCTCTTGCAATGGTTTCATCTGCTATTTTCATAATTTCTTCATGACTCATTGTATAAGGATTAGGGTTTTTTCGATGTGCTGAGAATGCACAAAATTTACAAGTATCAGCACAAACATTAGTTGGATTAATATGACGGTTTATATTGAAATATACCTTTTTTCCATGAAATTCAAGACGCTTTTTATGGGCATATTTGGCTAAGGTAAAAAGATCTAAATCCCAAAGTTTGTTAGCTTCTTCTTCATTTAATCTTGTTTGATTTTCTAGCTTTGCAATAAGATTTTTCATAATAAATTACAATTCCATTGTTTTTATAATTTTAGCATTATAAATTTAGCTTACTGAAAAAGAGTTTATAAAATTTATTTAAAAAATAAATTTAAATAAAATAGTGCTATTTTATTTAAAAAAAGAAGTTAAAATTAAAAATAAATTATACAAAAAGTAGGTAAAAATGTGTGGTATTGTAGGCTATATAGGCAATAAAGAAAAAAAACAAATTATTTTGAATGGATTAAAAGAATTAGAATATAGAGGTTATGATAGTGCTGGTTTAGCTGTTATGAAAGGATCAGAGCTTGATTTTTTTAAAGCTGTTGGAAAGCTTGAAAATTTAACAAATAAATGTGCTAATTTTACAAGCGAAGATTATGGTTTTGCTATAGGACATACAAGATGGGCAACTCATGGTAAAGCAACTGAGATAAATGCCCATCCACATTTAGGAGAATACTCTTGTGTAATCCATAATGGTATTATAGAAAATTATAAAGAAATCAAGGATAAATTAGAAAAAAAAGGTATTTCTTTTTTAAGCCAAACAGATACTGAGGTAATTGTAAAACTTTTTGAATTTTATGCTAAAGATTTAAATGCCTTTGAAGCTTTTAGACAAGTGATTAAAGAGCTTAAAGGGGCTTTTGCTATTTTGCTTCTTAGTAAAAAAGATCAAAATAAAGTTTTTTTTGCTAAAAATGCTGCTCCATTAATTATAGGAAGAAATTCTCAAAATGAACTCTTTTTTGCATCAGCAGATGCTCCTTTAGTCGGTCTTAGTGAAGAGGTGGTTTATCTTGAAGATTTAAGCTTTGGTTATGCCAATAAAGATGAACTTGTTATTTATGAAAATGATAAATTAAAAAATAAATCTTTTTCCAAATTATCAAATGACAAAGCTTATGCAAAAAAAGATGGCTTTAGATTCTTTATGGAAAAAGAAATTTATGAGCAAAGCAGGGTATTAAGTGAAGTCTTAATGGGTAGAATCAATGGAGATGAGGTAGTTTTTGATGAGCTTGAAAATGAAAATTTAAGCAATATAAGTGAAATTACCTTATGTGCTTGTGGGACAAGTTATCATGCAGCACTTACTGGAGCCTATTTATTTGAAAGGATTGCAAAAATTAAAGCTAAAGTAGAAATTGCAAGTGAATTTAGATATAGAGAAGCTCTTGTTTCTAAAGATTCTTTATTTATTGTTATTTCTCAAAGCGGGGAAACAGCAGATACTTTAGAAGCTTTAAAAATTGCCAAAGAAAAAGGTGCTAGAACTTTTGCAATTTGTAATGTGGATAATTCTAGTATCGTGCGTTTAGCACATTTAAGTCTTTTAACCCGTGCTGGAATTGAAAAAGGAGTCGCTTCTACTAAAGCTTTTGCAACACAAGTCTTAACGCTTTGGATGTTGGCAATTTTTATAGCTCAAAAGAAAAATCAAAATTTAAATAATGAAATTAAAGCTTTACTCCATATACCAAATTGTGTTGTTGTAACACAAAAATTACACGATAAAATTCATAGAATTTCTAAAAGATATTTAGATGGACATGGTTTTTTTTATATAGGTAGAGATGTATTTTATCCTTTAGCTTTAGAGGGTGCTTTAAAATTAAAAGAGCTTTCTTATTTACACGCAGAAGGTTATCCAGCAGGAGAGATGAAGCACGGACCTATAGCATTGGCTGATTCTAAACTTTATACTATTGCTTTAATGCCAAAAAATATGCTTTATGAAAAAACAAAATCAAACGTAGAAGAATTGATTGCCAGAGATTCTACTCTTCTTAGTATTTCGCCTTTAGAATTTGATCTAAGTGATGATTTTATTAAAACAACAGAACAAGAACATTATATGTGTGAATTTTTTGAAATGATGCTTATTACTCAACTTTTAGCAATGGAAATATCAATAAGACTTGGTAACGATGTTGATATGCCACGCAATCTTGCAAAAAGTGTAACGGTTGAATAAATGTGTAATTTTATCTCAATTAAAAGTATTTTTTATCTAAGGTCATTATTTTAAAGTTTAATTTATATTAATTTTAATTAATATAAATTAATTTTTTATATTAAAGGAATAATTATGCAGTATAGAATAGAACGTGATACTATGGGCGAAGTTCAAGTTTTAGATGATAAATATTGGGGAGCACAAACTCAAAGAAGTTTTGAAAATTTTAAAATAGGTACTGAGAAAATGCCTAAAGTTTTAATATATGCTTTTGCTAATCTTAAAAAAGCTTTAGCTATAGTAAATAATGATTTAGGCAAGCTTGATAATGAAAAAAAAGATGCTATTATAAAAGCTTGTGATGAGATTATAGAGGGAAAATTTGATGATAATTTCCCCCTTGCTATTTGGCAAACTGGTTCTGGAACTCAAACAAATATGAATTTAAATGAAGTAATAGCAAATCGTGCTACTGAAATTATAGGTGGAGATTTTCGTAAAGAAAAATTGATACACCCAAACGATCATGTAAATATGTCTCAAAGTTCAAATGATACTTTTCCAACCGTTATGCATATTGTTTGTGTTGAACAAATTGAAAATAAGCTCATTCCCACATTAGATGATTTAATTGCTATTTTTGAACAAAAAGTAAAAGAATTTAAAGGGATTATTAAAATAGGACGCACTCATTTGCAAGATGCTACTCCTTTGACTTTATCTCAAGAATTTAGCGGTTATTTATCTATGTTAACGCATACACGTAAGCAAATATTGCTTTCTTTGGAAAATTTAAGAGAGCTTGCCATAGGAGGAACAGCAGTTGGAACAGGTCTTAACGCTCATCCTGAAATTTCTCAAAGAGTAAGTGAGAAATTAAGTAAAATTATTGGGATAAAATTTGTTTCTAATCCAAATAAATTTCATGCTTTAACAAGTCACGATGCTATAGTTTTTACACATGGAGCTTTAAAAGCTTTAGCAGCAAATTTAATGAAAATTGCCAATGATATTCGTTTTTTGGCCTCTGGTCCTAGATGTGGTTTTGGTGAGCTTATTTTACCTGAGAATGAGCCTGGAAGCTCTATAATGCCTGGCAAAGTAAATCCAACCCAATGTGAAGCTTTAACTATGGTTGCTGTTCAAATAATGGGAAATGATGCTACTATAGGTTTTGCAGCATCTCAAGGAAATTTTGAACTTAATGTTTTTAAGCCTGTGATTATTTATAACTTTTTACAAAGTCTTAATTTATTAAGTGATGCTATGAATTCTTTTAACGTACATTGTGTAAAAGGCATTAAACCTAATAAAGAAAAAATAGCTTCTCATTTAAATAATTCTTTGATGTTGGTCACAGCTTTAAATCCACACATTGGCTATGAAAATGCTGCTAAAGTTGCAAAAAATGCTTATAAAAAAGGTATTTCCTTAAAACAAAGTGCTATGGAACTTGGTTTAATTGATGAAAAAGATTTTGATCATTTAGTAAATCCAAGTACTATGGTAAATGAAATCTAAGCTAATAAAAGCTTAGATTTTAAGAAGCTATACTAAAATTTGGACTTAAATCTATAGAATTGTTTTTGTAAATATTGCTAATAAAATTTTTAAAATCTCTGTTTTTATTATTTTCGGTTTCATTTGCATTTTCGTTTTGGTTGTTATCTTTTTTATCTTGTGTATTTTTTTCTGCTTTGAGTTTCATTGCTTCAGATCTTGCTTCCATTTCAAGTTTAAGAGCATTTGCTGCAACTTTATAATCTTGAGGACTAGGATCAGCGGGTGCCATAGCTGCTGAGGCAATTTGTCTTGCATTGGCCATAGTTTCTTCTGGTGTATTGCCTTTTTGCATACGTATAGGAACTTCTCCAGATACTGCATACATTTGATTATCAGGACCTTTAACATAACTAAAACTAGCTCCACCCGCTAAAGATCCCCCAGCAGCTTGATGCGCTGCTTCGTGAGCTTTTACTTCTCTATCTGTGCTTTGTAGTTCTCTTAATTGTTGTAGTTCTTTGGCATCAAGTTCTACGCCATTGACCATTTGTGTTTGTGTGCTTTCTTCATTTTCGTTTTGATTATTTGATTTTTTATTAGAGGTGTTTTGTTGAGCAAGATTAAAGGAATAGTTTGTATTAAAATTAATATTCATTTTGCACTTCTTATTTATTTTAAAAAATTATATTATATTTTATCTAAAATTTTTAGAAAATAAAATGTTTATAGAATATAATAAATTATTTTAGGAGTTTAAAATGTTTTATGAAAATGAGTTAATTTACATAGAAAAAGAAAATTCTCAAATTCCTTGGATTAAAATTTTTACCCAACAACCCTATAAAGAATTAAGCGATTGTCCTAGTTTTTTACAAGAAGAATTATTTAAAAAAATTTTAGCGTGCGAAAAAGCTATGATTGAATTTTATAAACCTGACAAAATAAATATAGCATCTTTTGCAAATTATGTCCCAAGAGTTCATTTTCATATAATGGCAAGATTTAAAGAAGATGCTTTTTTTCCAGAGTGTATGTGGGGTAAACAGCAAAGAGAAGAAAAAAAATTAAATTTAGCTAATTTTGATGATTTTGTTAAATTGCTAATAAAATCTTTTGATTAATGTTTAGTTAATTTTTGCTAAATAAAATATTTTTATTATTTTTATGTAAAATAAAAATTTATCAAGGAGAAATAATGAAAAAAATTTTTTTAAGTTCAGTTTTAGCGTTTTCTTTGTTGGGAAACACAGCTTTTGCTAAAGAATATACATTAGATAAATCGCATACAAATGTTGGTTTTAAAATTAAACATTTACAAATTAGCAATGTTAATGGAAGTTTTAAAGATTATAATGCTATGATTGATTTTGATCCAGCAACTTTTGAATTTAAAAAATTAGAAGCAACAATTAAAGTATCTTCAATTAATACGGAAAATCAAACAAGAGACAATCATTTATTGCAAGATGATTTTTTTAAAGCAAAAAAATATCCAGATATGACTTTTACAATGAAAAAATATGAAAAAATCAGCAATGAAAAAGGAAAAATGACAGGAATTTTAACTATAGCAGGTGTATCTAAAGAAGTAGAGTTAGATGCTGAGATTGGTGGAGCAATTAAAACAAAAGATGGCAAGGAAAAAATTGGTTTTACTTTAAGCGGTTTAATTAAACGTTCTGATTTTAAATTTGCTTCTAGCGTTTCAACAATAACTTTAAGTGATGATGTAAAATTAATTATTGATTCTGAAGCACTTGAGAAATAATCCTAAGGGAGTTCTTCCCTTAGGATTATTAAACTTTCTTTAATATTATTTTGATTATTTTTAAGTAATATTTTAAACTCTGGTTTAAATTTTTCGTTTTCAAGATAGATTTCTGTATTTTTTAACAAAGATTCTATATAAGATAGATGAGTTAAAGACATATTTTCATCTTTAAAAATAAAAATAAAATCATTTTCTACTATAAAAATTTTAGCTTTTAAACGTTTTAAAATTTTGGCAATTTGTTTTAAGATAAGTTTTTTATAGCTTTCTTTTGTAAATTCTAGTTCTGTAAAATGAAGCAATGCTATGCTAAATTCTTTTTTACCTTTTATAAAATGCGCAAGTTTTTTTTCATTTGGAAATTTGGTTAAAGGATCAAAAAAAGTATTTTTATAGGCTTGATAAATAAGATAGATACAAAAAACTATACTTGAGAGTTCAAAATATGAAATCTTTAAAGCACTATTAAAGAAAAATTGTATATAAGCCCCTATAAATGCTATTATATAAAAAAATTCTCTTTTTTTAAAACATACAAAGCTTAAGAATACAAATTCAAAAATGAAAAAAATTAAACTCAGCTCACTGATAGGATTAAAAAAATTAAAAAGATGAAAATTAAGCATTGATGCGTTAAAATCTGTGCTTTTGGTTAATACTAGTCCTAAAATTGATATTAAAAGAAAAAATACTACTATGCTAATATTTTTTTTATCAAAAATGAGTTCATTTTGTTTTTTTAAAGAGAATATAAAAAATGTAAAAGGTAAAAACAATGAAGTGAAAAGATGAGCTTGAAAAGTGCTAGCGTAAAAATAAAATAATTTGAAAAATACAAAAGCAAAAGTAATAAAAAATATTTTTGTATTTTTAAAATAAAAAGACAAAAATAACGCTAAAATTTCAAAAATCAAACTTGTAAAACTTAAAAATTCTAAGAAAAGCATAGATTTACCTTATAATTAATTTTTTGGAATGAATTTTTATTTATAAAAGTTAAAAATTTATAGATTGATTAAATTTATTAAAATTAAAATAATATTAAACTATCAAAATTTGCTTAAATATTTTAAGTCAAATTTTAATTATAGCTAAAATTTAATATTTTAAAAAGTTTTTTGTTTTTAAGAATTTTGGATTATTATATTTTGTATTAATTTGAATTAAATTTAACAATATTTCAAAAAAAATAAAATAAGATTATAAATTCTTAATCTTTATTGTATATCTTCATAAAAAGGTTATGATGAAAACTATTGATCAAATTTATCAAAATAAAATAGAAGTAAAAAAATCTGTTTTTTGGGCTTTTCTTTGTCCTTTTGCAGATTTTAAAGATTTGCTTGAAAGACTTAAAAAAGAGCATTTAAAAGCAGTGCATTTTGTTTATGCTTATAGAGTTTTAAATGAATTTAATCAAATAGTAGAAGATAAAAATGATGATAAAGAGCCAAAAGGCACTTCAGCAATGCCGGCTTTAAATGTTTTAAGAGGTAATGAACTCATTAATACAGCTGTTATTATTGTGCGTTATTTTGGAGGGATTAAACTTGGCACAGGCGGACTTGTAAGAGCTTATAGCGAAGCGGTAAATGAAGTGATTAAAAGTGCTATTTTAAAATCTTATGAAATTCAAAAAACAATTAAAATTTCTATCAATTTAAAAACATTTAGTCGTTTTGATTATTTTTTAAATAAATTTGCTATATCCTCTAAAAAAGAATTTAAAGAAGATATAGTATTAATAACACTTTGTTTAAATGAAATTCAAGAACAAGAATTAAAAATTTTTTTAAAAAATTTCTCTTTTAAAGATTTTCAATTCTTGTAAGTTTAAATCATTCCCAAAAGTTCATTTAAAACTTTATTTTGTGTATTTTGTTCATTTTGATTTATAGATTGTGATTGAATTTGAGATTCTTCATTTTGTCTAAAACGATAAGAATATAAATTCGAATTTAAAGCATAAGAACTCATAGTCGAATCATTTTCTTGAATTTTATTTTGTGTTTCTAAAGAAGTTTGTTGATTTTGTTGATTTTGACTACTTTCATTTGAAAGCATATCCATAAAACTTTGCTGTTCGCTAGAAGAAAAATCTTCAACTTCTTTATTTACTTGTTTATAAACTCCGCTTGAAATATCATATTCATAAGAGCTTATGATTTTAAAATTTGTTTGCATTATTTCTCCTTTCAAAATATAAAAAATATGCAAGCAAAAAACATTCCTTTAATCACCACACGGAGCAATAAATTCAGGATCTAATTCGTGATTTTTGATAAATTCTTCTTTAGCTTTTTTACAATTTTGATCTCTTAATTTTCTGTATTCATTACGAATTTGAAGTTCTTTTTCGCTCAATTTTCTATCTTCTAAAAAGCTAATGTGAAAATAAGTATCATCTGCTTTAGAATATTTTTTATAAAAATCCATATAATCAAAATAGTCTTTTCCATTATCAAATTCAACGATTTCTTCTATATAAATAGTTGGTCCAAAACCTTTATGATTTTGTGTGAAATGACCAAAGCCAGCACTATATTGAACTCTAAATTTAGCCATTTTTTTCTCCTAAAAATTCTTCATAACTTCCGCGAAAATCTAAAAGTTCTCCATCTTTTAACTCCCAAATACGATTAGCAAAAGAACTTATTAATTCCCTATCGTGACTGATGCAAAGTGCTACTCCTTTAAAATTATACAAGGCTTCTCCTAAGGCTATAATACTTTCAAGATCTAAATGATTATCCGGTTCATCTAAGATTAAGAAATTAGATTTTTCTAACATTAAACGTGAGAGCATTAAGCGGTGTTTTTCTCCCCCGCTTAAATTAGCTGCCATTTTTTCTTGTTCGCTTCCACTAAATAACATTCTTCCTAAGCATTTTCGAATTTCATCTAAATCTTTAAATTTTTCACTCATAAGCCATTCGTAAAGTTTTAAATTTTCATTTATAATATTGCTTGTGTCTTGTGGAAAATATCCTAGTTCTATTGTAGCACCTAAATGCACATTGCCACTATCTGGATTTATTTCATTCATAATGATTTTAGCAAGAGTAGATTTGCCAACCCCATTAGCACCAATTAATGCTATTTTGTCATTTTTTTCTATTTTTAAATTTAAATTTGAAAATAGTTTTTTATCATAAGTTTTAGAGATTTCTTTAAATTCTAAGATTTCATTACCTATTTCTCTACTAGTCCTAAATACTATACTAGGATCGCGTCTTGTTGAAATTTTAATTTCTTCAAGTTCTAATTTTTCTAAAGCTTTGGCTCTACTTGTAGCTTGTTTTGCTTTTGAGGCATTAGCACTAAAACGACGGATAAAATTTTCTAATTCTTCTTTTTCTTTTAAAGCCTTATCTCTTTTAAGCTCTGCTTGTTTAGCAAGTAGGGTAGAAGCCATATACCAATCATCATAATTTCCTGCAAAATCTCTAATTTGTTTAAAATCTACATCTAAAATTCTGGTGCAAATTTTATTTAAAAAATGTCTATCGTGAGAAATTACAACTAAGGTTCCATCGTGTCTTAAAAGTTCATTCTCAAGCCAAGAAATTGCTTCTAAATCAAGGTTGTTTGTAGGTTCATCTAAAAATAACACATCAGCGCCTAAAAATAATACTTGTGCAAGTAAAACTTTAAATTTATCCGCACTTTTTAAAGTGCTCATTAAAGCATTAAAATCTTTGATTTTTAAAGAGCTTAAGATTTTTTCACAACGCACTTCACAATCATAGTTTGGATCTTCTTCTGCGCAGATCATTTCAAGCTCACTTAAGCGTTCATTGATCTCATCTGTGAATTCTTCACTCATATAGAGTTTTTCTTTTTCTTTTAAAGCCTCGTATAATCTTTTATTTGCACACATTACTGCATCTTTGATTGTATAATTTTCAAAAGCAAATTGATCTTGCCCTAAAACAGCAATCCTTAATCCCTCATCAAAAATAATTTCTCCACTACTAGCCTCTATTTCGTTTGAAAGAATTTTTAAAAAGGTTGATTTTCCAGCACCATTAGCACCTATGAGTCCATATCTTTGTCCGCGTAAAAGTTTTAAATTTACATTTTCAAATAAAAGTTGATTAGCAAAACGCATAGTAAGATTTTTTACTTCAACCATAATAATCCTTAGCTTAGTCTTGATTTTCAAAATTGTAGCAAAAAAGAATTTTTTTAGGCTTAGAGATTATAGGTTTTGTAGCTTTTATGAAAAAATTTTCTAAGTTTTAAACTTAGAAAATTATATTTTATTTTAGATTGCTAACAACATTTTTTTTAATTTCAAAATTAAATTTTTTGATATTTAAGAATATAATCTATGATTTTATTATAATTTTCTTTTTTAATTTTTTTATAAACTAAAAATAAATAAACTCCCCACCAAATAATGCCACATATTAAAAAAATTGCAAAAAATGCAAAAAAAATTTCAGATAAATCTGCATTTTCTTTTTCGTAATTTGCCCCTAAAATAAGAAACAATATACAAGGAAACAAGGATAAAACCAAACGCAACAATCCTAATGCATAATCTTTTATCATAAATCTATCAAGTGCCAGAAAACCAAGGCCTAAACAAGCACTTATTATACTAGCTATGATTGGAGTGGCGGTATTTTGAAGTTGTATTAATGCTAAATTTGATACAACTTCTTCTTTGTTTTGTAATTGTTCAAATTTTAATTTTAGATTAAGTGAATCTTCTTGTTTTATCTTATCTTGAATACTTAAAAGATAAATATTATAATCCATATTTTTCCTTTTTATTTAGGTAAGATAATTAACTTTTAAGGCATTTTTGCCTTAAAAGTTAATTAAATCTGCTAATTTCTACATATACCATACCATCATCTGTATATTTAGCAGAATATTCAATCCAAGCATCCCATTTCATAGAATTTGAATTGATAATTCCATTTGCTTTTACCTGAGCTTTACAATATTGTGTTTTATTTTCTTTATCAGTCATCTCGCTCATAAAGCCACTATAGGTAAATTTTAATTTTTTACGATCAACTTCAGAAAATCTTTCAAATCTATTTTCTAAAATAATATCAGTTAGAACTTTTTGTACATCTTTATCATTACATTTTGAGATACCACCACTACAAGCACTTAAAAGTATTGCTAAAACTCCAATAAAATAAATTTTTATATTTTTCATTTTTACTCCTTTTAATTATCTAAAAATTCTACATAAATTTTTGCGCCATCATCTGTATATCTGGCACTATAACGCACATTTTCTTCTGCAACGCCTCCTTTAAATAAAACTCTTTTTAATATCCCTCTTTCATACTTTTGAAGCATTTCTTTAGGCATTTGGGGATAAGTAATTGTTAGAGTTGCTTGACAATAAGTGATTTTTTTACTTTCGTTTTCTTCTGTGATAAAATCACTAAATTGAGTATAAGCAAATTCATTAGTATATTCTTTCAAATCAAGTATAGGTTTAAAATTGGCTTTTAAAACTCCTAGTGTATCAGTAGATAACATAGCTTCTATATCTCTTAAATCCATACCATTAAGATTTAAATACATTGCTTTTAAAGACTTTTCATCAAGTCCATATTCAACATAAACCCATTCATCCTTATCTAAAATTTCTTTTAAGATTTGCAAAACAACCTTATCATTACATCTTGGCTTAGTATCAAACCAAGATGCATAAGAAAAAGAGCTAAGACAAAGTAAAATAATCAAGATTTTTTTCATTAATTTTCCACACAAGCTTGAAAATTTTTTTCATCAAAGCTAAACTGAAGCATTCTTAGCGTTAGATCTTGTATTTTTTTAATATTTTCTTGTGTTTTTGGCAAAGAATCAGCCTCTATAAGCTCTTCTTTGAAGTGTTTGACTGTAATATTTGCAGCACAATTGCAAAAATTTTTTATTTTTATATCAGTGCTACCTTGCATACACTCATTTGCAAAGACCTTTTTAAAATCTTGCAGTGTATTACCAAAAGCTATATTTATCAAAAATACACAAGAGATTAGCATTATGAAAACTTTTTTCATTTTATGCTTCTTCAATAATTTTGTTTATCTTTTCAAAATTTTGTTTTCTTAGTTTTTTACCTACTAAAAACATATCTACAATCCACCAAATCCAATTGATAAAACCTAGTAAACCATATATTATTCCTAAAGCACTATATTCAAACATTAAGCTACCGCAAATTAAAGCTATAGCTGTAATTGCTAAACGCATAAAACCTAAAATTAAATCTCCTATCATAAAACGTCCCACTCCTAAACCACCAAATAAAAAAGTTCCTACCCAAAAAACTAAAGCAGGACTTTTTAGTTTAATCATTGGAAGTTGTGCAATCACTTGTTTTTGCCTATCTTCACTAAGACGTTCAAATTTATCCTTTAGCGTTATCGTAGATACACCATCTTTTGGTAGTTTATCTCCAATACTAAGTAATAAAGAATTAAAATCCAAGGTAACTCCTTAAAAAATGATTATTTCAATGATTATTTCAATGAATATTTCAATGAATATTTCAATGAATATTTCAATGAATATTTCAATGAATATTTCAATGAATATTTCAATGAAACGAAATGGAATTATTTCAAAATAATATTTAAATATTAAATGTTTATTTAAAAATTAGTTGAATATTTCAAGTGTTTTTGATAAAGAAAATTTTTTATAAAATCAAAAAATTTAAATACTTAAGGAAAAATTTTGTCTAAAAAAACCAAACGCGATATGGCTTATCATTTGGATATTGATGTTAGCACTTTATATAATTGGAGAAAATATAAGCCAAATTTATATCGTATTGTGATGCTTGGTTTTAAATTTGATGAACTTTTAGAACAAAATAAAAAAAATTATGAAGAGCTTTTGAAGATAGAGCAAAAGATAAATGAAGAGTTGTTAAAATATAAATGATTTAAGCGATTTATTTAAGTTTATTTAAGTAAAATTGGCTTATGAAAGAAAATAGATATCTTAAATATTTTATTTTATTATTAAGCCTAGATTTGTTAGCCCTTTTTTATGGAATTTCAACTCTAAGCATTAGTGGTGATGAGGCTAAGATTTATTTTGATACCAAAGGTTTGCTTTATTATATAACCCATTTTGGAACCTTTATCTTAGGGGTAAATGATTTTGGCTTACGTATGCCTTTTGTAATCATTCATATTTTAAGTTGTATTTTGTTGTATTTGCTTGCCAAAAAATACAATAAAACAGATAAAGATGTTTTCTTCTCTTTGTTTCTTTTTATTTTATTGCCTGGAAGTGTGGCTGGTGCTTTACTTGTAAATGAAGCTTCGTATGTGATATTTCTATCTTTGGCTATACTTTGCGCTTATGAATATGAGAAAAAAAATTTATTTTTTTTACTTTTATTTTTTTCTCTTTTTGTGGATAAATCTTTTATTGTTTTATTTTTGACTTTTTTCTTTTTTGGAATTTATAAACGTGATATTTTTCTTTTTTCTTTTTCTTTTTTTCTTTTTTTATCTTGTGTGTTTTTATATGGTTTTGATGTAGGCGGTAAGCCTAAAGGATACTTTTTAGACATTCTTGGAATTTTTTCTCTTTGTTTTTCGCCTTTAGTGTTTGTTTATTTTTTTTATGTTATTTATAGGTTGGCTTTTAAGAAAAATAAAAATTTACTTTGGTTTTTAATCTCTACAACTTTTATTTTTTGTTCTTTGCTTTCTTTAAGGCAAAAATTGTCCATAGAAGATTTTTTACCTTTTTGTGTAATTTGTACTCCTTTGCTTATAAAAGCATTAATGCAATCTTATCGTGTGAGATTGCCAGAATTTAGAAGTAAATATAAAATTCTTATTAGACTTAGTGTTTTATTTTTAATTGTATTTTATTTGCTTATTTTGGGTAATTATATTTTGTATTTTTTTATAAAAGATCCAAAATTGCATTTTGCTCATAATTATCACATCGCAAAAGAATTGAGCGTGAAATTAAAAGAAGAAGGCATTAGTGCGATCCATACTACTTCACGTGCTTTGCAAAGAAGATTGCGTTTTTATGGCATCAAAGATAGTTCTAGCTTATATTTAAAAGATGGATTAAGGGATAAAAATTTAAAAACCATTGCTATAAAACTTGGGAAACACAAAATCAACTATCAATTAAGTTATGAAAAAAGCTTTTAGTTTATTAGAGCTTGTTTTGGTTATATTTATCATAGGAATTATTTTTAGTTTGATAAATTTTTACAAACCAAAAGATAGATTAATGGAAGCAGCTGTGCAAATTCTTAATGATATCGTTTATGTAAGAAATTTAGCAATGTTGCAAACTGATTTTAGAATTAAAGAATTTAGTGTAGCAAAAAGAGAGTGGTATAAAAGCAAATGGCAACTTTATTTTATAAAATCTTCTTCTGCAACGAATAATGAGCAAACTTATACTATTTTTTTAGATAAAAATGGAGATGGAAATGCAAATTTAGGTAAAACAGATATTAATCTTGATAGAGAAATTGCTGTAGATATTTTAAATCCTACAAAACTTATGAATTCAGGACAAAGCGGAGTTATTTCTAAATTGGATAAAAAAGCTAGTAAAAGATTTAATATAGAAGAACAATTTGGCATTTCTTCTGTAGAATTTAAAGGATCTTGTAGTGGAAGTACAAGAATAGTTTTTGATGAATTAGGCAGACTTTATTCTCCACTTAAAAACGCAAAAAATATCTATGATAAAACTCTTGCTAAGAAGAATGAACCTTGTATTATAAGATTGCAATCTAAATTTAATAAACAAATTTGTATAGTTATTGATCCTTTAACTGGCTATGCTTATATACCAAAATTTAAAAGTTTTAACAACCAACCCATCTCATTTAAAAACACTTCAAAGCTTTGTTCTAAAATTTAAGCATAATCTATCAATGAAATTAAATTTTTAACACAGCTTTATATTTATCATTAAATTGTTTTTTATTTAGTTT
>NZ_JAENKS010000166.1:0-431 GCF_016598975.1 Campylobacter sp. 2018MI34 | reverse complement strand
CCCCTGGCCCAGTCCGAACTCGTTCAGCTTCTCGAGCGTGAGCTTCACGTCGGTCGTCGTCGTCGGCAAAAACAGGAGCATTTCCGGCCGGGCCGATCTGATCTTCTGCACCAGCGGCGTGGCATCGGCCATCGGAGGCGTGAAGATGTCCTCGCCGAGAAGCTTGAGCTTCGCGCGTTCGAGGCCGCCTTCCATGAGTGGCTTCGCGAACGCCGTGGGACCCGCTGAATTGTCCCGCAGGATGTATACGGAGCCTGGCCTCTTGCCCGATGCCTTCTCGGCCAGATTGAGCGCCGTCGGCAAGGCGTCGGCGGCCATGGCGCTGGAGACAAGCGACGTCTGGAAGACATTCTTGTAGCCGCGCGCGGTGATCTGATCGGCATAGGCCATCGTGAGCCACGGCAACTCGGCGCGTTCGGTGACCTCGGTCA
>NZ_JAENKS010000165.1:0-432 GCF_016598975.1 Campylobacter sp. 2018MI34 | reverse complement strand
ACCTCAAGTAATGTGGAAGCCCGCGCTATGTCGCGGGCTTTTTTATTTTCCCTGACCCGTTCTCATGGCAGCGCAATCAGGCCTACGAGAAGCGGCGACGTTCACTGTAATTTGTAACAGCCCACAAGGAATGACACATTTCCCTAGAGATATGGAACATTTTTTGCCTGTCATCCCGTTTAAGCCTCCGTATCATTAGGCGGCGAATTAATCGGGTACGGGTCAATGACATTCAGAGATTTTGAGGCGGAAGAAAAACTCTTTCAGCGGCGTGTGTTGGTGGCCTTTGGCCTGGTGGTCATCTGTTTTGGCATCCTGATTTACAATCTGTATAACTTACAAATCTGTCAGCACCAGTATTACACCACCCGGTCGAATGCAAACGACATCAAAATGCTACCCGTCGCCCCCACACGTGGCATGATTTACGAT
>NZ_JAENKS010000164.1:0-432 GCF_016598975.1 Campylobacter sp. 2018MI34 | reverse complement strand
CCTATGATTAATAAACTGAAGTTATGACCTACAGCTTTATTATTCTGGAGCATCGACCACAAAACATCGGGTCGCATCACAATGGAAGGTTCAAGAATGAAATACCGCATCGCTTTGGCCATTAGCCTTTTCGCACTCAGCGCCGGCAGCTACGCGTCCACCCTCTGTCAGGAAAAAGAACAAGATATTCAGCGGGAAATTAGTTATGCCGAAAAGCACAATAATCAGAGCCGCATCAATGGGTTAAACAAAGCGCTTAGTGAAGTTCGGGCAAACTGTACTGACAGCAAACTGCGCGCGAATCACCAGAAAAAAATCGCAGAGCAGAAAAATGAGATAGCCGAACGTCAGCGTGATTTAGCCGAAGCTAAGCAAAAAGGCGATGCGGATAAAATCGCAAAACGCGAACGTAAGCTTGCAGAAGCTCAGAAA
>NZ_JAENKS010000163.1:0-434 GCF_016598975.1 Campylobacter sp. 2018MI34 | reverse complement strand
GCGGATAGGGATGCCAAACTGATCGGCAACCGAGAAAATGACCCCGCCCTTCGCCGTACCATCCAGCTTGGTCAGAGTGATACCGGTTAAGCCCACCGCTTCATGGAACAGTTTGGCCTGGCTTATCGCATTCTGCCCGGTGCTGGCGTCGATAGTCAGCATAACTTCATGCGGCGCATCAACGTCCAGCTTCTTCATCACGCGAACGATTTTTTTCAATTCTTCCATCAGGTGCGATTTATTCTGCAAACGCCCTGCGGTATCAGCGATCAGCACGTCTACGTTACGCGCTTTCGTCGCCTGGATGGCGTCAAAGATAACGGACGCAGAATCTGCGCCGGTGTGCTGAGCAATCACCGGGATATTATTACGCTGACCCCAGACCTGCAGCTGTTCTACCGCCGCCGCACGGAAAGTATCGCCCGCCGCCAGCA
>NZ_JAENKS010000162.1:0-434 GCF_016598975.1 Campylobacter sp. 2018MI34 | reverse complement strand
CTACAGCATTGCGATTACGCTTGCCGATACCTTAGGTATGGCACCGGGCCGCTGGCGTGTTTTTGCCAGCGACATTGATACCGAAGTGCTGGAAAAGGCCAGAAACGGCATTTACCGCCTCGATGAGCTAAAGACGCTGTCACCACAGCAGTTGCAGCGTTATTTCATGCGCGGCACCGGGCCGCATGAAGGGTTGGTACGCGTTCGGCAGGAACTGGCAGGTCATGTTGAATTTTCCAGCGTCAATTTACTGGATAAGCAGTACAACGTGCCAGGCCCTTTTGATGCCATATTTTGCCGTAACGTGATGATCTATTTCGATAAAACGACGCAGCAGGACATTTTGCACCGTTTTGTTCCACTTCTTAAACCTGACGGACTGCTGTTTGCAGGTCATTCAGAAAACTTTAGCAACCTTGTGCGCGAGTTTAGCC
>NZ_JAENKS010000161.1:0-434 GCF_016598975.1 Campylobacter sp. 2018MI34 | reverse complement strand
AACCAGAAGGCCAGATTTTCTCTGGCGCAACGCCCAGCGCTTCGGCGATCAGCCGCTCATCTTTGGGCCTGGGTCACCACCACTTTTGGGAATTTCCACCCGCCGAACTGGCGGTGGGAAGTAGCTCCCGGATGCCATTCGGTTCCAGAGTTTGTAAAGGTTGACCGTCAGGTCATTGAATGAATCTTCATCTTTACGCTCGAATGCCCCTTTTCCAGACTCGGCATCAGCTAAGCTATTACGCCAGTATGAAGTGAATCCCTGAGTATTGCTGTCCATTGTCCATCCCATAACTTCAATAAAACTATCGATTTCATTGATATTGATATAACTCATGGCTCAACATTGTTCACGATGCGAGCGCGATCACAATGATTTATTTGTGTCTGAAAGGTACTCAGTGCTACTGACAGGATTTAAGAGATCAGTATTAC
>NZ_JAENKS010000160.1:0-434 GCF_016598975.1 Campylobacter sp. 2018MI34 | reverse complement strand
GCTGACGCCATGCGTCAATCTTCAGCGATTGCTGCAATGCCGGCAGCAGAGAATTTAAATCACCCTGCAATGCTACGTGCGCCTGGCGCAGCTTGTTCATTTCCGCAGGGTCGATATCCATGTGGATCACGCTGGCGTTTGGTGCGAAGGTATTCAGCTTGCCGGTTACCCGGTCATCAAAACGCGCGCCCACTGCAATCAGTAAATCACATTCTTGCACCGCGAAATTTGCCGCTTTAGTGCCGTGCATTCCCAACATACCCAAATAGTATGGGTAGTCAGCCTCTACTGCGCCCAGCCCCTTCAACGTGCAGGCGACCGGCATTTGGGTTACCGCGATAAATTCACGCAGGGCCGGGACCGCCTGCGCCATACCAACGCCGCCACCTACGTACAGGATAGGTTTCTGCGCTTGTGTCAGCATTTTACGCGCC
>NZ_JAENKS010000159.1:0-434 GCF_016598975.1 Campylobacter sp. 2018MI34 | reverse complement strand
AAACACTGACGCCCGGTGGCGTTGTGTTTACCGGGCCTACGTATCCTGGCGCGTAGGTCCGGTAAGACGGGTGCGCCCAGACAAAGGGCGCACCGCAGTTAAGCGGGCAGGGCGGTACGACCGTCAAACGTCCATACCTAATGCCCGTTTACCGTGAATATTCAGATCGCGCAGCGTGAAGCGCCCTTCCCAGGTGGTTTCATAGTCCTCGCGCGGGAAATCGCCCGGTGATGCGCCTGTCTCCAGCGCCGCTTTCACCTTACGCGCATAGGCCAGGTTTTTCTCACACATTGGCGCGGCAGGAATGTACATCACATTGCCCCAGCCCTGCTGATTTTCGACGGGGGCGACGGAGTGGATGACATCGCAATGCCACCACACGGAATCCCCGGCTTCCAGCGGCGGAATGCTGGTTAACGCCGCTATCAGTAAAG
>NZ_JAENKS010000158.1:0-434 GCF_016598975.1 Campylobacter sp. 2018MI34 | reverse complement strand
GGACTACATGTTCTTCAGCCCATGGGTGATCATGATCCCAGGCGTGGCACTTTTCGTGCTCGTGCTCGGCATCAACCTCCTGGGCGACGGATTACGCGACATGTTCGGCGCGAGGACCGATCCATGAGCGCCCTGCTCGAAGTCGAGAAGCTCGAAGTAGGCTTCGGGCGCACCGCGGCCGTACGCGGCACGTCGTTCACCGTCGAGCGCGGCGAGACCCATTGCCTGGTGGGCGAATCGGGCTGCGGCAAATCCGTGACCGCGCTCGCCATCATGAATCTGCTGGCGCGCGGCGCGGTGCGTCGGGCCGAGCGGCTGGCCTTCGAAGGCGAGGACCTGCGCACCCTGAACGACGCCGGCATGTCGCGGCTACGCGGCAACGCGATGGCGATGATCTTCCAGGAGCCGATGACGAGCCTCAACCCGGCCTACAC
>NZ_JAENKS010000015.1:0-31640 GCF_016598975.1 Campylobacter sp. 2018MI34 | reverse complement strand
TTTATATATTTTTATTAATTTTTAGATAAATAAAGAATTAACACTTTCATTATGATAAACACGGCGTATAACTTCTGCAAAAATTGGAGCTACACTTAATACTTTAATGTTAGGGAGTTCTTTTTTATTTTAAAACTCTAATAAACTTTTAAACATTTACTTATACTTTTTTACTTAAATGCTATAAAGCTCTCAAAATTTGCCCATTTAAAAATACTTTCAATTTTTTTAAATCCTGCATTTTTAAGCATAGTGATATTTTCGCTTTCGCTATAAGGAATAAGCACGTTTTCTAATGCCTCTCTTTTTGAAGCTATTTCAAATTTAGAATAACCTTGTTTTTGTTTATAATCTGCATAAAGTTCTATAATATTTTTTGATAAAAAAGCATCTTCATAAAGTATTTTTTCACTTATTATAAATACACCTTGCTCATTTAAATTTTTATAAATTGTATTTACTAATTCTTGTCTTTTAGGGGGACGGATAAATTGTAAAGTATAATTTGCTACAAAAACATCACTTTTAAAAAAGTCAAACTCACATAAATTAGCTTCAAAAAATTTAATATTTAAACCATAAGCTTTCATTTTAGCTCTTGCAACATCAAGCATAAAAGGCGAATTATCAACTCCAAAAAGTTCAAAATCTTTTCTTAGACTAGATAAAAAAATCAAAAAATTTGCACTAGAACAACCTAAATCACAAATTTTAGCTCCTTTAAATATAATCTTTGCTATTAAATTAGCACAAAGTTCTAAATTTTCTTTATAAAAAGGCACGGATCGATTAATCATATCATCAAAAACACTGGCTACATTCTTATCAAATTCAAATTGTTTTTTTAAATCTTGTTTAAAAAGCTCATCTTTCATTCTTATCCTTTAAAATTTCTTTAGCTTTTTGTATATCTTTTGAAATTTGATTTTTGAGTTTATTTAAATTTTCAAATTTTTGATTTTCTCTAATATAATCTACAAATTCTAATTCTAAAATTTCACATAAATTTAATTTATCATCAAATTTTTCTAAAATATGACTTTCTATAGCAAAATTATTATCACTACTTCTAATCCCTATAAAACTTACACTTTTATAACTTTGATTTTTAAATTTTGTAAAAGTTGCATAGACACCATCTTTTGGTAAAAAATAATCTTCACACTCTAAATTTAAGGTAGCAAAAAGCTCTTTTGATCCAAGTCCTTGCCCTTTTATCAATCTTCCTTTAATGTTATAATTTCTACCCAAAAAAGAATTAGCTTTTTTTATATTACCTTGTTTTAAATACTCTTTTATTAAGCTTGTATGCACGCCTATCTCATTAATACTAAACTCATCAACAATAATTGTTTTAATACCGCTTAAGATTTCTATATCCTTAGCCTTATAAGCCCTATTTCTTCCAAAGCTAAAATCATAACCTACTACAATATACTCTAAATTTTTAAATTCTTTTTTTAAAAATTGTAAAAATTCTTTACCATCTAAAGTTTTAATATTTTCAAAATCAAGTTCTAAAACTTCTTTTTTTGTTAAAAGAAATTTATCTTGATTGGTGCAAAGTTTTTTACCTTTAAATTTATCTATGATTAAAAGTATGCCTTGCTTATCTAAACAATCTATAAGCTTTTTATGACCTAAATGAATTCCATCAAAACTTCCTATAGCTAAACTTTTAACTTTATCTTTTACTATAGTGGTAAAAATATTCAACATTGCCCTCTTTTCCTTTAATCTTTGATTCTGCGTAATTTTGCAAAATCCAACCTAAATTTGCACAAGCTTTTTCAAAATTATTTCTCGCTTTTTGCACTGCTTTTTCATCTTTTAAAACACCTTTTTTATCTCTTTTAACATCTTTTCCTACTTCAAATTGAGGTTTGAAAAGCAAAATAATATCTTTTAAAGCTAATTTATCAATATAAATAAGTAAATGAATTAAAGATATAAAACTAACATCACAAGTAATAAGATCAAATTTTTCATCACTTTTAAAATCCCTTAAATCAGTATTTTCTACTAAATTTATTTTAGCATTATCACGCAAAATAGGATGAAGTTGATTAGTCCCAACATCTAAAGCGGTAATTTTTAAGGCTTTATTTTCTAATAAAATTTGCACAAAACCACCTGTACTAGAACCAATATCAAGACACTTCTTATCTTCTATACAAATATTTTTATCTTTTAAAAACGATTTAAGTTTAAAAGCAGCACGAGAAACATAAATTTCATTTAAAAGCTTTAAATTTAATTCTTCGCAAGTTAATATTTCTGCCTCGGTTAAATTTTGATTTTTAATTAAAGTTCTTACATCAAAGGATGGTTTAAAAAATTTAGAATTTAACAAAATCTCTTTATTTTCTATCAATTCTACGGCTTTATTTCTGCTGATTTTTAAACGCTTAGAAATAAAAAAATCAAATCTCATTTCAAACTTTCATTTATAGCTTTTTGCAAATCTTCTTTTTCTTTGGAAAACCACCAAATTCCAAGCTCAAAGGCATTTTTATTTAAAAGATCTTGAACCTGTTTTAAATTTCTTTCAATCTGATCTTTATTTTGTTTTAATGAACTTAAATTTTGTTCTTTTAAAATAGTTGTATTTTCTATAAATAAGGCAAGCTCTTTTTGATAAGGCTTTAATTTTTCATTTTTAATCTCTTTAATGAAAAATATCCCTAAAATCATCATAAAAGAAAGAATAAAAACATAGTTTTTATTTTGCACTTTAAGAGCAAAATTATAAATATAAGCAAAAGAAAGAGAAAATACAAAAAAGTTGAAAAAATCAAAAATAAAATGAATAATTTTAAACCAAAATATACCCAAAGAAGTTAAAAAATATTCTTTTATAAGCCTTATAAGTGTTAAAATTTCTGAGATGAAATCAAATACAAAAAAGGTAGAATTTTTATAAGGTATGATATATTGAAAATTTTCTAGTTTTATTCCTTCTAACGAATTAAAAAATAAATTAATAATTGCATAAATTAAAGCTATTAAAAAAGCGCTTATAATAATAATTCTAAAATCATTATAAGCATTATTTATCAATTGAAAATTTAATTTTTTTCTTAAAAAAACTATACATAAAGGCAAAAACGCAAGCAAAAAGACTAATTCTTGCTTTTGAGCTGTAATTAAATTTAAAAATAAAGATAAAAAAGTAAAAATAGCCATAAAAAAGCTTATAATATAAATAAAAAAATCTCCCATACTTAAACGATAGATTAAACTATTTTTTATAATAGTAGCTTCTTTTATAACATTTTTTCTAAATTTTAAAAAAACAAAAAATTCTCTTGCTAAGCCATAAAAAATTAAAGGTAAAAAAATCAAAGAAAAGCTCGAGTATTGCCAAGTTAAAATAAAAGCAAAAAGAGCCAATAAAGCTATCATTTTATAAGCTCATTAAAAGCATCTTCGTCTATACAAGTTATATTAAGTTCTTTTGCTTTATCTAGCTTAGAACCAGCTTCTTCTCCATAAAGAACAAAATTTGTTTTTTTAGAAACAGAATTACTTACTTTTCCACCTAATTTTTCTATCAAAGTTTTAAATTCATCTCTAGGACGCGAAAGTGTTCCTGTAATGACAAAAGTTTTGCCAATGATTTTGCTATCATTTTGTATTTTATTTTGATCAAGCTTTAAATTTAGAAGTTCGTAAAAATGATCAATTCTTTGATGATTTACACGTATAAACTCACAAAGACTTAAAGCCATTTGTTTTCCAAAACCTTCTAAATTCTCATAACTTTCTAAACTTTGTTTATGCCAATTAAATCCAAAACTAAAACTTAACTTTTTAGCAGCTACTTCGCCAATATGCTCAATGCCTAAAGCTGTAATAAAACGATAAAGATCGCAAAATTTTGCATTTTCAATAGCGTTTAATATATTGTTAATCTTTTTTTCCTTAAAACCCTCCAAACCTTCAAAATCACCAAATTTTAGATGAAAAATACTCTCAATTGTAGTAATTTTTTTATTTTTATATAAAAGCTCTACTATATTTTCGCCAAGCCCATCTATATTTAGACATTTTTTAGAAACAAAATGAATAATTGAATTTAAAAGTCTATCTTCACAATCAATATTTTGACATTTTATCAAAGCACCCTCATCTAAAAGCTCACTTTGACATGTAGGACAAATTTTTGGACGCAAAATATCAAGCTCTAAACCATCACGACGATCTTTAAAAACCTTAGTGATTTTAGGTATAACATCTCCACTTCTTATAATGCTTACATAATCATTAATTTTTACATCAAGTCTTGCTATCTCATCAAAATTATGAAGTGTTGCTGATTTAACCATAACTCCATCTAGATTAACAGGTTCTAAAATCGCCACAGGTGTTATGACTCCACTTCTTCCTACTTGTAAATTTACACCTATTAAACGCGTAGTTTTTTCAAGTGCAGGAAATTTAAAAGCTGCCATAAATCTAGGAAATTTAACCGTATATCCAAGCTCATTGCAAAGGTTTAAATCATCTACTCTTACAACCATACCATCCATCATCATAGGCTTTTTATCTCTTAAATTTAAAAGCTCTTTATAAGCTATCATCACTTCATTTAAATCCTTACAAAGTCCTACAAAATCATCTTTTAAAAAACCAAGACTTCTTATAAATTCCATAACTTCTGAGTGCTTTGTAAAACTAAGACTATTTTGACCCACCCCCCAAGGATAGAATTTTAAATTTCTTTCTTTTGTTATGCTTGTATCAAGTTGTCTTAAACTCCCACTTGCTGCATTTCTAGGATTTGCAAATAAACTTTGATTTAATTTTGCTCTTTTTTCATTGATTTTTTCAAAATCATCTTTTAAAATCACCACTTCGCCACGAATTTCAATTTTTTCTAAATAAGGAATTTTTTTTGGGATACTTTCAATTTCTAAAACATTTAGTGTTATATCCTCCCCTATTCTTCCATCTCCTCTTGTAGCTCCGCTTATCAATTGACCATTTTCATAAACTAAATTTAAACTTGCTCCATCAAATTTAGGCTCTATAAAAAAATTATTTTCGCTTTTTGCTCTTTTTGCCCACGCTCTTAATTCACTCTCATCGAAAACATCTTCCATTGACCACATAGGATTTAAATGAGAAATTTTTTTAAACTCACTTTGTATTGTTGGAGCAATTTTTTGTGTAGGAGAATCTTTAAGTAATAAATCAGGATTTTCTTTTTCAAATTTTTTAAGCTCTTTGATTAAAGTATCATACTCCTCATCACTTGCTAAAGGTTCATCTTTTTCATAATAAGCTCTCATCCAAAGATTTGCTAATTTTACTTTTTCTAAATATTCTTCTTTTGTCATAATACCACCTCTTGCATTGCTTCATTAAGCTTAAAAAGTTGTTTATGTTCATATAAATCGTGAGTTCTTATAATGCTAGCTCCATTTTCAAAAGCCTTTAAATGCAAATATAAACTCCCAGCTAAACGATCTTTAATTTCACTTTTAAAATATGCATTAATTACACTTTTTCGACTTGCTCCTACTAATAAAGGTTTATTAAATTGTAAAAAATGTTCTAAATGTTTAATTAAAATCAAATTATGTTCTGCACTCTTACCAAAACCAATGCCAACATCCAAAATACTATCTTTTACTCCATAACTTTCTAAAATTTGTAATTTCTCCCTAAAGAATTCACTTATTTCGTATAATAGATCTTCATATTTTGGATTTTCTTGCATAGTTTTTGGTATGCCTTGTATATGCATTAAACAATATAATGATTTATAATTTGCAGCAAGTTTAGCTAAATTTTTATTTTTTAAGCCTGTTATATCGTTAATAAGTTTAAAGCCTTTATTTAAAGCATATTCTAAACAATACTCATCAAAACTATCTAAGCTAAAAATACTCTCTTTATAATAATTTTTGGCATAAATTAAATCAAGTATATTTTTTAGCCTTTTAAATTCTTCTTCTTTTCCACAATACTCACTTCCTGGTCTTGAACTTACTGCTCCTATATCTATAAATTCAGGCTTTAAAGATAAAATTTCAATAAGTTTTTTTTCAAAATTTAACTCATTTACGCGACTTTGTTCATTAAAACTATCATTATTAATATTCATAACAGCCATTAACTTTACGTTTTTAGGTTTTAGAAAATTATTTTGTAAAAAAGAAGCTAAATTTTTAAGTTTAAAATCTTGCAACTTTTCTTTATCTATAAGTTTTTGAATTTGCTCTTTTGTAGCCATTAAAAGAGCATTTGAGCATGAAACTTTAGCTGTAATTACTTCTTTATGAGTTACAAGCTCAGCTCCAACCCTTAAGGCATCTTGTTTTAAAATATTTGCTGCTGGAATGCTTATATCTTTAATAAAGATAAAATGAATTTCTTTTTTATTGGACATAATTTTTTGTCCAAGCTTATGAGGATTTATAAAACTGCAAAGAAGATTAAAATCGGTTTTAGAATTGATTTTAAAAAATTTCATTAAGCCTCATAAACATTTAATAGCAAAGTCGCAAACAATAAACTTGCTTTTGAATTTAATTTTGCTAATTCATATGCCTTATAAAAAAAATCAAGTTCTTCTTCGTTAAATTTTTTAACTCTTAAGCATTCTTGACTAAGGGTGGAAATTTTCTGCATAAGTTCTAGCTTATCTGAATTTTCATTTTCTTTGATAAATTCAAAAATCATTTTTAAATCAAGTTTTTTAAGATCTATATTTAAATCAATTTTTTCTTTTTTAATCTTATCTTTTTGACATATAAGTCGTGATTTGATTGTTGGCAAAAGAAGGTTTTTAGAAGGAACAACTATAAGAAATTTTATATTTCTTGGGGGTTCTTCTAAAAGTTTTAATAAAAAATTTTGTGCCTCGACTCTAAAAGAATGCGCCATTAAAATAATAATTTTTTCTTCGGTTTCAGCAATATAACTTTCTTTTTCAACTGCTCTAGCATCATCAAGTAAAAACTCATTAGTAACTTCTTTTGGAATAAATCTTAAATTTTTAATTCCAAAATCTTCTATCATTGTAGCTTTAATTTTTTCAAAGTCATTACTAATAATAATTTTACTTGTAAAAGACATTAAAGAGTAACCTTAGAAAATAAAATTGCATCTAAGCTTAAATCTAAAAGTCTAAATAAAGAAATAAGTTTAGCATCTAAATCTTTATCTTTAGAATTTAAATAAAAACTATTTTGTAATTGCTCATCAAAAAGCCAAAGTAAGCTATCATCTTTAGATTTGGCAATTAAAGATTTTTTATCCGTAGTACTTCCTATATAAAAATAAACATAACCATTAGGAAAAGTAATATCTAATAAATCATTAAGTAAAAATATATCTTCAGTATTTTGTATCTTTTTTTTATAAAGACAATCCAAAGACACAAAAGGAAGCATAGGTCTTGAATTTTTAGAATTGATATTTTTTAAAAAATAATGCTCATACCAAGATCTTTGCTCATCGCACATTAATATAAAAGTGCGTCCTTCTAAAAGATGTTTAAGTCTTGCAGCCATAAGAGGGGCCCACTCTAGACGACGACTCTCCATCCAATTTAAAAAAGTTCCACCATTTCGAATATTTTCTAAAGTAAAACTAAGAAAATCACTCATTATTTATCAAGTCCATAAACTTCATGCAAAGCTCTTACTGCAAGTTCTCCATATTTTTCTTGAACTATCATTGAAATTTTTATTTCACTTGTTGAAATCATTTCTATATTAATACCCTCATTTGCTAAGGCTTTAAAAGCCATAGAGGCTACACCTGAGTGAGATTTCATCCCAACTCCTACTATAGAAACTTTTACCACAGAACTATCTGTTTCTATGATAATATTGGAATTTAAAATTTCTCTCATAGCTTTTTTTGTCAATTCAAGTTCATTTTCTGGAACAGTAAAACCAAGATTTGTTGTTCCATCAATACCTACATTTTGTATGATCATATCAACATTAATATTTTCTTTTGCTATGTTTGAAAAAATTTCAGCTGCAATACCTGGTTTATCTTCTATATTTCTTAAAATAATTCTAGCTTGATTTTTATCCATAGCTATACCACTAACTAAAGCCTGTTCCATTCCATTTTCTTGTGTAATCATTGTTCCCTCATTATCATTAAAACTATTTCTTGTTACTAATTTAACATTTAATTTTTTAGCAAGCTCAACTGATCTGTTTTGTAAAACCTTAGCTCCTAAACTTGCAAGCTCTAACATCTCTTCATAAGAAATTCTATCAAGCTTTTTAGCTTTAGGTTCAATTCTTGGATCAGTTGTATAAACTCCATCTACATCGGTATAAATTTCACATAAATCAGCATTTAAAGCTCCTGCAAGCGCGACGGCACTTAAATCGCTTCCACCACGCCCCAAAGTTGTGACATTTCCTTCTTCATCTACCCCTTGAAAACCAGCTACAACAACTATTTTTCCTTTGTTTAATTCATCCTCAATAGCACTAGAATCAATATATTTAATTTTAGCTTTAGTAAAAACACTATTGGTAATAATTCCGGCTTTTCTTCCAGAAAATGAAACAGCCTTAAAACCTTTTTCATTTAATGCTATAGATAAAAGTGCGGAAGTTACTCTTTCACCGCTGCTTAAAAGCATATCCAAATCACAAGTTTTTGGTTCTTTGCTAAAAAAATTAGCATATTCAATAAGCTCATTTGTTACCCCGCTCATAGCAGATACCACAACAACAAGCTTATTACCCTCTTTAGCACTTTGTATTACTCTATTTGCAACTGCTTCAATGCGCTCTAAACTTCCAACACTTGTTCCACCATATTTTTGAACTATCAGCATTAAATATAACCTTTCTCTTTAAAATACTTAATTACAGCAATATAAATATCTTTTTTAAAATGATTAATCATTTTAAATATCTGTTTCAACTCCACAAATTCATATGCACTAAATTCAGGACATTTGGTATGTATATTAATTTTTTTATCATCTTTTAAACGTACTAAAAAATACTTTTGAGTTTGTCCTTTATAAGGATGCATTTTTTGTGCTATTTTATCTGGAAAATCATAACTTAGCCATTTGGGATATTCGGCGATAATCTCAATATCATCTGTTCCAATTTCCTCTTTAAGTTCTCTAAATAAAGCATTTCTAGCACTTTCTCCTTTATCAATTCCACCTTGTGGAAATTGCCAAATATTTTCCATATCATTTCTTTTTGCTATAAAAATTTTACATTTTAAAGGATAAGAACTTGAAAGTATAATGGCTGCAACATTAGGTCTATAATTTTTTATTTTATTTTCTTCTTTCATTAAATTATTTTAACTTATTTCAAATCAATTTTTTATTAAAATTTATAAAAAATTTTCAATTTATAGAGAAAATATGTATCATTTATATATTCATATTCCTTTTTGCGAAAGCAAATGTTATTATTGTTCTTTTACCTCTTTGAAAAAAAAGAATTATGAGGATAGTTATTTTAATACTTTAAAAAAAGATTTAAAATTTCAGCTTGATTTTTTTAAAGTAAAAAAAAATTCAATTAAAACTCTTTTTATTGGGGGTGGAACTCCAAGCATTATACAAACTAGATATTATGAAGAAATTTTTAAAATTTTAGAACCTTTTTTGTCTAAAAATTTAGAAAGCACTTGCGAAGCAAATCCGAATTCAACTTCTTTAGAATGGCTTAAAGAAATGAAAAATTTTGGCCTAAATCGTATCTCTTTTGGTGCTCAAAGCTTTCATCCTAAGAAATTAAAATTTCTTGGAAGAATTCATAGTCAAGATATGATTTTTAAAGTATTAGAAAATGCCAATAAAGCAAATTTTAAAAATATAAATTTAGATCTTATTTATGATACAAAAATGGATGGTAAAAAAATGCTTGAATTTGAACTTTTAAATTTAAAAAAAATTAAACCTTTAATCACTCATTTAAGCGCTTACAATCTTAGCATAGAACCAAAAACTATTTTTGCTAAAAAAGAACATTTTAAAAAAAATGCACCCTATTTAATGAAATTTTTTATTAATAATCTTAAAGAACTTGGTTTTTTTCAATACGAAATAAGTAATTTTGCAAAAAACAAAACTTATATTTGCAAACACAATCTTGCTTATTGGCAAGGAAAAGCTTATATAGGTTGTGGTTTAAGTGCGATAGGTTTTTTAAAAAATCAAAGATTTTATACGGTAAAAAATTTAAAAGATTATATAGCAAATCCTACTTTTAGGAAAATAGAAAATCTAAGTTTAAAAGATTTAAATTTAGAACATTTGTTTCTAGGCTTTAGAAGTATAGTGGGCGTAAAAGAAAGTCGCTTAAATACTTTGCAGAAACAAAAAGCTGCCTTACTCGTTAAAGAAAAAAAACTTCATTATAAAAAAGGAAGATTTTATAATCTAAATTTTTTACTTAGTGACGAACTTGCTTTATATTTTTAATCTCATTTTTTATATAAAAATTTCTTTTAATGTCTAAAAATAAAAAAATATATTTATTTTTAAAAACGCTTATATAAAAAATATTAAAATGCCAAAAATAATTGCAATTAATACAATAATACTTGCAAACAATATTAAAAAACTCAATTTAAATATTCTTTTTAATAATATTAATTCAGGTAAAGAACATCCAGCTCCAGCTATTAGAAAACTCATCATTATCCCTAAAGGGATGCCACTTTGAATCAATGTTAAAGCCACAGGAATCATTGCTGTGCAATTCATATAAAGCAAAACTCCTGTAAAAGCCGCTATAAACACCGCCAAAATTCCATAATCTTTTAAATAAATTTCAAAAAAATCTTTTGGAAAAAAACTATGTATTATCGCACCAATTGCCATACCTATAATAATATAAATAAATATTTTTTTATAATCTTTAAAACTTTTTAAAAATAATTCTTTTAAAAGATTTTCTTTTTTAATTTTAAAACGAATAATTTTATTAGATTGAAAATTTGCTTTAAAAATAAAATTTAGTTTTTGATTATTACAATAAGAATTACTTGTATCGTCATTTAGATCATTTAAAAAATACTCGTTAAAAAATTTTTGTGTATTTATTTTTGAAATAAAAAAAGATACAATTAAAATAGCAAAAATTAAAAAACTCACATAAAATAAAGTAACTTTTATACCAAAACTTACTATAAACATTGCAACAACAATCGGATTAATTAAAGGTGAAGTAATAAGATAGGAAATACAAACCCCAAGTGGAACTTTTGCCCTTAAAAAAGCATTTAAAAGCGGAATTGATGAGCAAGAGCAAAATGGTGTTAAAGATCCTAAAATTATAGCTTTAATATAGGCTTGAAAACCATCTTTTTTTAAATGATCTTTAAAAAGATTGGTATATTTTTTATCTATATAAAAAACAATCATATTTATAAGCAGAAATAAAAAAGAAATTTCACAAAAAAGAAAAATAAATTCTTTTAAAGATATAAATAATTTATCAAAAAACATTACTTAACCTTATGATACAAATAAAACAAAATTCATTTTAAATTTTATTGCTTAAAATTTAATTTAAAAGTAATAAAAATTTATGTAGAATGCTAAAAATCAATTAAAGAGAATTATAATGAGTTTTAGCGAAATTTTAGTTATTCTAGTTGTTGCTATCTTGGTATTAGGTCCTGATAAGCTTCCAGAAGCAATTGTGCAAGCGGCAAAAATTTTTAAAGCATTAAAGCGCAATATCGATGAAGCTAAAGCTGGTATAGAAAAAGAAATTAGAATTAATGATCTTAAAGATGAGGCTAAAAAATATAAAGATGAATTCTCATCTACCAATGAAAGTATAAGAAAAAAATTAAGTTTTGAGGAATTTGATGAGCTTAAAAAAGATATTATGAATAATAACAAAGTCGATTTAACTTTTGATTCCTCAAAAGAAAAAAATACAGAACAAGAAAATTTAAAATCAAATACGGAAAAATAAATGTTTGAAGAATTAAAACCCCATTTAATAGAACTTAGAAAATGTTTATTTATTAGTATGTGCTCTATTATAGTAATGTTTTTTATATGTTTCTTTTTTAATGAATATATTTTAGATATATTAAAAAGTCCAGTAGAAGCTGTTTTGCCAGAAGTTTCAAAACAAATTACCTTCGTTGAGCTTCAAGAGCCTTTATTTACAGCAATGAAAGTTTCTTTTTTTACTGCCTTTATTGCCTCTTTGCCTATCATTTTTTGGCAATTTTGGAAATTTGTAGCTCCTGGGCTTTATGATAATGAAAAAAAACTTGTTATTCCTTTTGTAAGTTTTGCTAGTATTATGTTTATCTTAGGGGCTTTATTTTGTTATTTTATTGTAATTCCTTTAGCTTTTAAATTTTTAGTTGATTTTGGGGTAAAAACTCAAGATTTTAAACCTTTAATCAGTATTGGATTATATGTTGGATTCTTTACAAAACTTGTTATTGCTTTTGGTTTAGCTTTTGAAATGCCTGTTATTACGTTTTTCTTTGCAAAACTTGGATTAATTGATGATACTTTTTTAAAAAAACATTTTAGAATTTCTGTGCTTATTATTTTTATATTTTCTGCCATGATGACTCCTCCTGATATGATTTCACAATTTTTAATGGCAATGCCACTTTGTGGACTTTATGGAATTTCAATTTTAATTGCTAAAAAAGTAAATCCATCAAAAGATAGTGAGGATGATGCATAAAGATTTAATTCTTTCAAATTATAATTATTATTTACCCAAAGAACTAATAGCTAATCATCCTGCAATTCCAAAAGAAAGTGCTAAGCTTTTAGTATATGAAAGAAATAAAAATAAAATCACTCATAGTACTTTTGCCAAACTCCATCAGTTTTTACCTGATTGCGCTATTTTTTTTAATGATACTAAGGTTATTAAAGCAAGAATTTTTGGAGAGAAAAAAAGCGGAGGAAAAATAGAACTTTTTTTACACCAACCTTACAAAGATAACGAATTTTTAGTACAAATTAAAGGACGTGTAAAAGAAGATGATATCTTAAATTTTCAAAATAACCTACAAGCTAAAATTATCAAACTTTTAGATAATGGAATGCGTAGAGTTTTGTTTTATAAAGATGAAAAAATCGTTGATATTTTAACGCTTTATAATATTTTAGAAGATATAGGACACATTCCTCTGCCTCCTTATATCAAAAGAGAAGACACAAAAAGCGATGAAATAGATTATCAAAGTATTTTTGCTAAAAATTTAGGCGCTATTGCAGCTCCAACTGCAAGCTTACATTTTAGTAAAAATATGCTAGACATTTTAAGTAAAAAACATAAAATTTATTATTTAACTCTTCATGTTGGTGCAGGAACTTTTAAAAATGTTGAATGCGAAAATCTTAATGATCATAAGATGCATTCTGAATTTTTTAGCATAGATGAAAATGTAGCTTCTATAATAAAATCTCAAACTCCTATACTAGGAGTAGGCACAACAACAACTAGAACGATAGAATATTTTGCAAGAACTCAAAAAATGAACGGAGAATGCAATCTTTTTTTACATCCTTTCAATAAGCCCATAAGACAAAATTACCTTTTAACGAATTTCCATTTACCAAAATCTACACTTATAATGCTTGTTTCGGCATTTATTGGTAGAGAAAAATGTTTAGAACTTTATAAACTTTGCATAGAGAAAAAATATCGCTTTTATTCTTACGGGGATGCAATGTTGATTATTTAAAGTATCCAAGCTCTATCATTTTTTCATAAATTTTTGCTGTAATAGCTCCTGAAGTAATACTTCTTCCACCATGCTCTACTAAAATGGTGACAATATATCTTGGTTTAGAATATGGGGCATAAGAAGTAAGCCAAGTATGCGATCTTGTATAATATTTTAATTGTTCTTCATTGACTCTGTTTTTATCTGCCTGAGAAAAACCTATAACTTGTGCTGTTCCTGTTTTTGCCGCTATCTTAATAGGTATATTGCTTAAGTATCTATAAGCTGTTCCTCCTTGTTCATTAGCTACTGCATACATAGCTTGCTTAATTAAAGGTAAATTTTCCTTTTCTAAAGGGGTAAAAATATTATGCTCTATTCTATTAAAAGTTTGATTATTTTCAGTTTTTCTTAAAAAATGAGGGATTATTTCTTTTTCACTTGCTAACTGAGCAGTATATCTGGCAATTTGCATAGGAGTTACTAAAAAATTTCCTTGACCTATACTTGTATTTAAAGTCTCACCTTGAAACCAAGGAAGATTAAATTTTTGCATTTTCCATTCACGACTTGGAACAGTTCCAACAAATTCATTAGGTAAATCTACTCCAGTTTTTTCACCAAATCCAATGCGTCCTAAAGTTTTTGAAATTCTATCAATTCCTACTTGCAAACTTCCATTATAAAAGTACACATCACAACTTTGTTTAATAGCACTTTTTAAATCAACGTGACCATGACCGCTTCTATTCCAACATCTAAAATTCCTTCCTCCAAGTTCTACCTTACCGCTACAAAAAAAACTTGAGTTTGGAGTTATAAGCTTAGAATCTAAAAATGATAAAGCTACCCCCATTTTTACTACAGATCCAGGAGGATAAAGCCCATTAACTAATTTATTTGTAAAAGGATGATCAAGACTATTTGAAAGTTCGCTCCATTCTTTGATAGAAATTCCCGTTACAAAAGGATTAAGATTGTATTCTGGAAAACTTCCAGCAGCTAAAATTTCTCCATTTCTAGCATCCATAATAATAGCAGCACCAGCATTATCATTAAAAATCTCAGTTAAAAAACTTTGTAAGTTTATATCAATTGTTAGCTCGATATCTTGAGAAGCTGGAGGTTCATAAGATAATTGTTCTATTTCTTTGTTTAAAGCATTTACTTTATAAACTCTAATCCCTTTTTGACCTTGTAAAATATCATTATAATACCGCTCAATACCACTTTTTCCAGTATAACCAGTAAGTTTCGTAATATCATTTTCACTAACATCTTGTAAATTTGCCTTTCCTACATATCCTATAATATGAGATGCTAAGTGATCAAAAGGATAAATTCTTTTTACCGCTGGTTCTATTTTTATATTTTCATTTAAATTAAGCTCAGAAAAAGAAGATAACATTTTATTATAGGGAATAAAATCTACCACCTTAATAAAATCTTGATTATAAAAAGAATCATTGCGTTTATATGTTCTTTCTAATAAAGTAATATTAAGATCTGGAAATAGATTTACAATATTATTAAGTTCTTTTTCTAGAATAATTCTTTTTGCTTTTTTAAGACTCAAATAAGGTTTTATAGAAATACTAAAACCTAAATCATTAATAGCAAGTAAAGTACCATTTCTATCATAAATTTGCCCTCGAACAGGGGCTAGGTATTCTGTTTTAATTGCATTTTGTTTTGCCATTTCTTCATAATAAACATTTGATTTTATGCTTAAATAATAAACACGACTAAGCAAAAAAATAAAAAATAACATTATAAAAGCTATAACAATTTTTAAACGTATCAAATTTTATTCCTAAAAAGAATATAAGCAATAAAAGATTCTGCAACTAAAGAATAAAAATATTCTATACCAAAAAATTTTAAATCTTGCTTTGCAATATAAGAAAATATTAAATCTATAATATAAATAAAACTATATGCACATAAAACAAAAGTAATAGGTATAAATTTTTCCATTTTTAAATTTGTTTTAATCCAATAAGCAAAAAAATAATAAAAGATAAAAAAAGCAATCCAAGAAGAAAATATAAAAAAATTATGAGTCACATCAGTAAAAAATAAAAAAAATAAGCAAAAATACCAACGAAAATCAAGTTCATATAAAGTACGTTCTTTTTGCTCTAATAAAAAAAACATATAGCAAAAAAATACTCCATAAAATACAGGTAAATAAATAAAAATAGAACTTAAAATTTCATAAATAATCAAAACTAAAGCTATAAAAAAATAAATTAAATTAAAATGCACATTATGAATTTGCTGATTTTTCATTTAAAAACCTAAAGTCTTTAAGATTATTTCTTTTTCAAGTTCTAACAAGCCCTCTTTATTTGCACTTGAAACCAAATACGCATCTTTAAAATTAACCTTGATTTTATTTTTCTGACTTTGATTTAATTTATCGCTTTTAGTAAAAACACGTAAAATTTTTTGATCGCTTCTTAAAATATTTTGCAAATATTGCAGAACATTTAAATCAATTTCCAAATTTATATGTCTTGAATCTATAAGTAAAATAAAAAGTTTTATTGAAGTTCTTAATCTTAAAAATTCGTTTAAATTTTTATTCCATATTTCTTTTGTTTTTTTAGAAACTTTTGCATAGCCAAAACCAGGTAAATCAATAAAATAAATGCTAAATTTTTCTTCTTCTTTGCTACAAAAAACTTCAAAAAAATTAATTAGCTGTGTTTTACCTGGAGTTGATGAGCTTTTTGCAAGATTTTTTTGCTTGCAAAGTGCATTAATAAGCGAGCTTTTTCCAACATTTGATCTTCCTAAAAAAGCTACTTCGCTAAAATTAGATGGCATAGTATCACTAATACACTCAAAAGAAGAAAAAAATTTAGCTTTATAAATCATTTTTGTTCCACATCAAAAACAAAACGGACGGGATTTTTATCTTTGCTTTCAACAAGATACGTATTGTTTTTTCTATCAATAACTATTTTATCGCCATAAATTTTTTTATTTGTTGTAACTTCATTAACAATGGCATTACCATTAATTTCATAAGTATCTTTTAATACATTATAAATTAAACGATCCCCGCTTCCTTTATAAATCTTATCTTCTAAATAAATTTCAAATTTAGCATTTTGTATTGCTTCATACTTTATTGGTTTTTTATTTTTATCCATATAAATAACCAATTTATCCGAATTTAAAATATCTTTTCCTTTTTTTACTTCAACATTGCCACTTAAAGTACTCTTACCTGCATTCTCATCTAAATAAAAACTCAAAGCCTTTACTTCAATTTGCGTAGCAAAAGAATACTGCAATATAAATATCAAAAGAAAAATTATTTTTCTTGTATCCACGCTTGAACTCCTTCAACTTGCAATGTATTCTTTTTTAAATCATAAACTAAAATATTTCCATCGACACGATTCTTATTTAAAAAAGCTTTAAAGCCTACATCGGTACTTAAAATCTTATCATCAGGATTAAATTTTACTTTTTGACTTAAAATCTTTGTTCCATTTAGATCGCTATAACTTACATTACCTTCAAATACAATTTTATTTTTTTGATCATTTAAAAGTTCTAAAGTATTAGCACTTAAATTAAAATCAAAATTTAAAGTAGTAAAATAATGAAAAACATCTTTATCATTATAACGTTCCCAAGAATTAGCTTTATAGTAGGCTTTTATAGTGCTTGAATTGGTTTCATAGATATTTAAATTACTTGCTTCCATATTTTTAAAATTTAAAGAGTAAGATTTAAGATTTAAAGAGTAAGGATCTTGCAAAGTTAAAATTGTAAAAATAATAGTAAATAAAGCAATTAATACTCCAAAAATCTTTATAACCAAAGTTTATCCCAATCTTGCTTCATATTGTTTTTTTCTATAAGAATTTCAATCATTTGTGCTACTGCTCCCTCTCCACCTTTTTTATCTAAACAAATATCAACTTTTAGATCTTTATGAGCATCCAAAGGTTTAAAACTTAAAGCAACATTTTCTAAAAGATTTTTATCATTAAAATAATCTCCAATAGCAGCACATTTGGAAAAATCTAGATTTAATTCTTTTAAGATTAATTTTGCACACTCTAATTTATTTTTAATTCCTTGATATACAAAATCAATTTTTAAATCTTTTGCTCTTAATGTAACACATTCTGAAGTTCTACCGGTTACAATTGCAATCTTTTTACCGAGCTTTAACCAAGCTTCAATAGCAGCCCCATCCTTAACATTAAATTCTTTTATTTCTTTTTTATCTTGAGAGTAGATGATTTTTCCATCTGTTAAGCAACCATCTACATCTAAAAAAATCAGTTCTATCATAATTATTCTCTTACAACAAAAGCTCCAGCAAAAGCTCCGCTTGCTGCAAAATCTCTTGCTTCTTCTTCGCTTCTAAAACCAGTTAAAAATACCCTATTTAATCCATCAACAGAACTTTTGCGTATAGTAGAAGAATAAGATCTATAAGTTTTATATCTTGAAGCTATGCTTTGCGCCCCTTGTAAATTTTTAAAGGCTCCAATTTGAACCATAAAATTACCACCTTCATAAATTTGACCATTATTTACAAGTTCTCCACTACTTCCATAGTTGGCATTAGAATGAACGATATTATTTCCTGAATTTTTACTTCCAAATCCTATAACTTCAAGTCTTACTGGAGCTGTTCCGCTATGAATCATATCAATTTGTGATGCAGCACCTTTAGAAAGATCTATAATTCTATTTCCAACAAATGGACCTCTATCATTTACCCTTACTGTAACTTGACGATTATTATTTAAATTTGTTACTTTTAAAATGGTATTCATTGGCAATGTTTTATGAGCAGCAGTTAAAGCATTTTGATCATAAGTTTCACCATTGGAAGTCTTTTTTCCGTGAAAACCTGGACCATACCAACTTGCAATACCATCAGCGGTCTCTCCTACCGCCACAACGGTTGGATAATAAGTCTTACCATTAATCGTATAAGGCTTCATTGTTCCTTTTGCACTTGAAGAACTAGGAGGAGTTCCTTTAAAATCATTGCTTGGATAATAAACTTCAACTTTACCACCACCTAATGAGCTAAAATTACTAGAACAAGCACTTAAAAATACTAGACCAAAACTAGCGACTGACAATTTGAGTATAGTCTTTTTTACCATTTGCATCATCTTTCTCCTTGTTTTTAATAGGTATTATTAATTTTTGATTTACACTTAAATATTTATTAATTTTATTTATTTCTTTAATATCATCTACACTTACATTATGGGTTTTAGCAATTTTATACAAAGAATCTCCTGCTTTTACAATATAAATTTTAGATTTAGGAATAGTTGTATCCACCTTAGCAAATTTATAAGATTTAAAATTATTATTAAAAAAAGCTAGTTTTTCAAGTGGAATATACATATAATAATCTTTTCCCGGAGGAGTAAAATTATGTTTAAATTGAGGATTATATTTTTTCAAAGTTGCTAAAGTAATATTAGCACTTTTTGCCAAATCTCTCAAAGCAACACCTGAAGGAACATCTACTTTTACAAAAGGATTGCTTAAAGAATAATTCATTAAAGAAATATCTTTTTGAAGAAAAAATTCTTTATCATTAGCCAAAAAAGCTAAAATAAGAATTTTTCTTATAAAAGTTCTAGTTTCTAAGGAAAGATATTTTTTATCAGGATCAATCAAAACTGCTAAATCATCGCTCTTAGCCTGTTTAATAGCCTGTCTTAACTTTCCATTGCCACAATTATAAGCAAGTAAAGCTAAATACCATTTACCAAATTCAGTCTTTAAAGTCTTTAAATAATCAATTGCTGCATAAGTTGATTTTACTGGATCTCTTCTTTCATCAACATAAGCATCAACCCTTAAACCTAAATTTCTAGCCGTTGGTCTCATAAATTGCCAAATACCTACTGCTTTTGCATTTGAAATACTATGAGTTTTAAGACCTGATTCTACTATTGCTAAATACAAAATCTCAGAAGGAACATCATTTTTAATTAAAATTTCTCGTATCATAGGGGTAATAGCAGAAAAATTTTTCATAGAGTCAAGCAAAACTTGAGAATGCTTATTTTCCAAATCATCTTTAGATTGAAAAAAATTTAAATCTTTGATAAAGGTAGGATCAATATCCAAATTTCTTAAAATATCTACTTGTTTTTTATAGTATTCTGGAGTATAAATTTGTGCAAAAAGATAATTAAGAGTTACAATAAGAGCAAAAATTATTTTTTTCATTTTAATTTTCTTTAAAAAATAAATTTATAGAATTTTGATAACACAACTTTAAAAGCTCCTTATGAGAAATATCTAAAATTTCACTCATTTTTTTTCCAACTAACTGTGTTAATAAAGGAGTATTTCTTTGGCCTCTAAAAGGCTCTGGAGTTAAATAAGGTGCATCTGTTTCTATAAGTAGCTTATCTTTTGGAATTTTAGGCAAAATTTGAACTAATTTTTTAGCATTTTTAAAAGTTACTATCCCACCAATTCCAAAATAAAAACCCATTTTAGCTAAATCTAACAAAAGCTCACTTGCATTAAAACAATGCAAAACTCCTCCATTAAGCTTTGAAGAATACTCTTTTAAAATATTATAGGTATCTTCATTCGCTTCTCTTGAGTGGATAATAACTGGTTTTTTAAATTCAATTGCTAATTTAAGCTGAGCGATAAATACTTCTTTTTGTTTTTTTTTAATTTCTTCATCTTTACCATTTAAACGATAATAATCAAGCCCACATTCACCAACAGCAATACATTTATGATCTTTTAGAAATTCTCTTAAAATACACTCATCATAATGTTCTATATCATAGGGATGAATCCCAGCAGCAAAATAAACTTGTTCATATTTATAAGCAATTTCTCTTGCACGCTTTAAGTCTTTAATACTAGCACCAGGAATAATAATCTTATCAATACCATTTTCAAAAGAGTGTTTTAAAACTTTATCCAAATCTGATAAAAAAACATCACTATCTAAATGACAATGAGTATCAATTATTTTTAAATTATTATCGAATTTTAAATCTAAAAACATACTTCTACTCTATTTTTTCCATTAGACTTTGCCAAAGAAAGAGTTTTCTCTGCTTTTTGAATCAAATCTTGTTTATTGCTTTTTGAATTAGCAAAAACTATACCTATGGATGCTGTAAAAAACAACTCATCTAAATTAGCTAAAACACCTACATTTTTAATATTGACACGAATACGAGAAAAGATTTTAATAGCTCTTTCTTGATTGATATTTTTTAATATAATGCAAAATTTTTCAGCACTATATCTTCCAACGATATCTCTTCCCTTAATTTCATCAGTAATTTCTTTTGCACAAATTCTAATCACTTCATCGCCTATATTATAACCATATTCGTCATTTATCGTTTTTAAATTATCAATATCTAAAAAAGCAAAAGCAAATTCTTCATCTTTAGAGGAAATTTCATTTAAATAATTTTCCAAATCTTCCATTAATGCATCATTATTTTTTACTCCAGATACAAAATCAAGATGATTATAAGAATTTAAAAATTTCATATTATCCATAAATACCAAACAACGATTTACACAAAAATTAAATAATTCCTTATTAATAGGCTTGATTAAATAATCATTTGCGTTATTTTTAAGCATATCCACTTCTAGTTCATCATCTTTATCGCCTAAAATAATTACTCCTAAATCATCACTACTATAGCGCTCTCTTACACTAAATAAAAGTTGAGTACCATCGATAATTGGCATTTTAGCATCGCAAATAATAAGTTTTACATCTGAATTTTGTTCTAAATAATTTAAAGCTTCTTCTCCATGAGCAGCACCTAAAACATTAAAAAATCTTTGAGTAAGATATTTTTTTATTTCATTACGCTCGTTAAGCTTACTCATTGCTAAGATTACTTTAGTTTTTTCATAGCGTTTTAAATTAATAATAGAATTAATTATATGATCAACACAACTATTGCTTTCTTTGCAAATATAATCAAGTATATCTTTATCCATAAAATTATTTTTAGTAGCTTTATCCGTACTTGCAGTTAAAACTATAGTGGGACATTTTTTCTCTATCATAAAATCTACCGCTTCGCCATTTGGTGCATCTGGCAAACAAAGATCAATAAAACTTAAGAAATAATCACTTATTGATAATTCCTTAGCTTGTGCAAAATTAAAAGCAACATCCACTTCATAATTAAGGGTTGCTTGTATTTTTTTTGCTAAAAGTTTTCCAAGCATTTTATTATCATCAATAATTAGAATTTTATTTTTCACTATTACACCTTAAATTTATCTATAAAAAAAGTTTTATTATAACAAAAATAAAAATACAAAAAACTTAATCTTTAAGTAAAGTTTTGGCAAATTCAAGTGCTTCATCATTTATTAATTCGCCACTTATCATTCTAGCAAGTTCTTTGATACGATCATTTTTTTCAAGTTTTATTACTTTACTCTCATGAATATTTTTTTCTATTAAAAAATGATTATCAGCCTTAGAAGAAAGTTGTGGCAAATGAGATATAGCAAAAATTTGATAAAAAGAAGAAAGTTCATTTAAAACTTTAGCTATACTCATAGCTTCTTTCCCACTTAAATTAGCATCAATTTCGTCTAAAAAAATAATTCCTTTTCCAGAACCTAATATTTTACATTCTGTTGCAATTAAAGCAAGTCTTAAACGATTTAATTCTCCAGAACTTAATTTTTTTAAATTTACTTCATTAATATTGAGCTCAAGTTTATCTTTACCTTGCAAAGTTATTTTTTCATTTTGTAAAAAATTAAAACTTAAATTTTTCATATAAAGATTTTTTAAATATAAATTAAAATGTGCTTCCAAGTCTTTTAAATTATTAAATCTTATTTGAGTAAATTTATCACAAGCTGAGTTAATTTTTTTTTCTAACTCATTTATTTTTTTCTCTAATTCTTTTTTTTCAAAACTTAAATTTTCATAATGATTCAATTCTTGTTTTTTTTGTTCTAAAATTTCTAAAGCATTTTCTATACTTTCATAGCGTTTAACCAAATAAGAAAGATTTTCTATACGATCAAGTAATTGTTCAATATCAAAATCCATCTCTTCCATTTTTTGATTTTCAAAAACGATACGCAACTCATTTAAACATTCTGTAAAAAAATCAGAATTAACCTCGCTTAAATTAAGTGCATTAATCACTGTTTGTTCTAGATCAAAAATAGCACTAGCTTTCATCCATGCTTCATCAATTTTATCTTTTCTAGAAAGTTTCTTTTTCAATTTTAAAAGCTCTTCATATTCTCCTACTTTGGGATTAATACTAGAAATTTTTTCAATTTGCATTAAAGCAAGTTCTTTTAATTCTTCGATTTTTTTTTCTTCTTCTAAAATTTTATTTAATTCTTGTGATAGTTTTTCATATTCTTTAAAATTAATCTCAAAATCTTTTTTAAATTCCTTAAAATCAGGATTTTTTTCTTCTTCTAAAGCATCAAGTAAATTAAGTAGTTTTTCATTGTTAAATTCATTATTTTCTTTAACGCTAAGATATTTAACAAAACTTTTACTTAAACAATTTAAGCTTTTTTTACTAATACTTTGATTATTAACAAAATATTTTGTCGTTTTTTCTTTTAAAAGTTTAAAAATATTTTCTTCTTCGTTTTCAATGCCAAATTCTTCTAAATTAAGCTCATCATCAAGACTTAACTCTACGCATTTAGCTTCACTATCACTTAAAGCAAAAGCCGATAAAATCGCTTTAAATAAAATAGATTTTCCAGCACCGCTTAAACCTGTAAAAACTGTAAGACCTGGCGTAAGATTAAGCTCGATATTTTTAAAAGTTAAATTATCTTTTATTAAAATCCTATTTATCATTTTAATTTCCCCAATTTAATTTTTCTTTTAAAACTTGAAAATAATCCCTGTCATCAGGATAAATAAAAGTTACACTTTTTTCTCCTAGGCCAATTTTAATATTTTTAAAATCATTTACTTTAAATTTTTCTTGACCATCAATACAAAAAGTACAATCTTTTGCTCCTATTTCAAATTCAAATCCTTTAGGCAAAATAATAGGACGTTGTGTAAGTGAATGAGAGCATATAGGAGTTAAAATAAATACCTGTGCTAAAGTATAAACGATAGGACCATTTGCGCTTAAATTATAAGCAGTTGATCCTGCTGGAGTTGAGATAATCAAACCGTCTCCAAAATATTGATTAAACATTTTTTTATTATGATAGACTTTAATATTGGCCATAGACATATTTGATTTTTTATAAAATACTATGTCATTAAATGCATTTTTACTGATAATTTGATTTTTTTTATTTTGTAAAGTAAGTTCAAGCATAAAAGGATTTTCGATTTTAAATTTTCCTTTAAAAAAATCATTAAAAAAAATTTCTACCTTTTCCATTGTAAGATTTGTTAAAAATCCTAAATTCCCTGCATGAATTCCTAAAATAGGTTTTTGATATTCACAAGCTTTTCTACATAAAGAAATTAAAGTTCCATCCCCTCCTAAAGATATTATTAAATCACTTTTTTTAAACAAATTATCTAATTCATTAATTTTTAAATTTATATTTTGTTCTTCTAAAAATAAAAGATCTATTTTTCTTTTTATTAAAATATTTTTTAGATATAAAATTTCTTGAGTTAGATCAATATCAGGTTTAACAACAAGTCCTATTTTTTTAATCTTTTTATAATCAATTTTATTTTGCATACAAAATTATAGCAAATCTTAGCTAAGCAAAAGAATAAAGATACTATAATACAATATAAATTTTTTTTAATACCAAGTAAGGAAAAAAATTGCGAACTCATTATAATACAGACTTAAGCATTGCCAATGTAGGCGAAGTTGTAACTCTTTGTGGTTGGGTTAATAGTTACCGCGATCATGGTGGTGTTATTTTTATTGATTTAAGAGATAGAAGTGGAATTATTCAGCTAGTTTGCGATCCAAAAGATGATCCAAAAGCACATGAAATAGCATCTCGTGTTAGAGATGAGTATGTTTTAATAGCTCAAGGCAAAATTCGTCCCCGTGGAGAAGGATTAAATAATCCCAAATTAAAAACTGGAGACATTGAAGTTGTCATCTCCCATCTTAATATAGAAAATGAAAGTTTAGCTACTCCTTTTGCTATTTCAGATGAAAATGTAAATGAAGAATTACGTCTTAAATATCGTTTTTTAGAGCTTAGAAATCCAAAACTTTATAACAATTTTGCTCTACGTTCTAAAGCTTGCATTGCAGCAAGAAATTCTTTAGCAAATATGGGATTTTTAGAAGTAGAAACACCTATTTTAACTAAAGCTACTCCTGAAGGTGCAAGAGATTATCTTGTTCCTTCTCGCGTTCATCAAGGGAATTTTTATGCTCTTCCTCAAAGCCCTCAACTCTTTAAGCAACTTCTAATGTGCAGTGGTTTTGATCGTTATTTTCAAATTGCTAAATGCTTTAGAGATGAAGATTTAAGAGCGGATCGTCAGCCTGAATTTACACAAATTGATGTTGAAATGAGTTTTTGTAAACAAGAAGATGTGATTAAGGTAGCAGAAAATTTTTTAAAAGATATTTTTAAAGCTTGCGGAAAAGAAGTTAATACCCCATTTAGACAAATGAGCTATAAAGAAGCTATGGAAAACTATGGAAGCGATAAACCTGATTTAAGATATGATCTAAAGCTTATTGATGTAATAGATATTTTTGCAAGATCAAATAATGAAATTTTTTCAAATATTGCAAAAGATAGTAAAAAAAATCGTGTAAAAGCTTTGCGTGTGCCTAAAGGTGATACAATTTTTTCAAAAAGAGCAATGCAAAGATTTGAAGAATTTGTACGTAAATTTGGAGCACAAGGACTTGCTTTCATACAAGTAAAAGAAGATGGGCTTAAAGGACCTTTATGTAAGTTTTTTAGTGAAGAGGATTTAAAAGAATTAAGCAAACGCTGTAATTTAGAAGTAGGAGATGTTGTATTTTTTGGTGCAGGAAATAAAAAAGTTGTTTTAAATTATATGGGGAGATTTAGAATTTTCCTAGCACAAGAATTAAATCTTATAGATCCAAATGCTTTGGAATTCTTATGGGTTGTTGATTTTCCTATGTTTGAACAAAATGATGATGGAAGTTATTCTGCAATGCACCATCCTTTTACTATGCCTAAAAATATCGATGAAACCGATATAGAAGAGATTTGCTCTGTTGCTTATGATATAGTTTTAAATGGAGTTGAGCTTGGCGGGGGAAGTATAAGAATTCATAAAAATGATATACAACAAAAAGTTTTCAAGCTTCTTAATATCAATGAAGAAGAACAAAGAGAAAAATTTGGATTTTTACTTGATGCTTTAAGTTTTGGAGCACCACCGCATGGCGGTATAGCAATAGGACTTGATAGACTTATTATGCTAGTAACAGGTGCAAAAAGTATTAGAGAAGTGATTGCCTTTCCAAAAACACAAAGAGCACAATGTCTAATGACAGATGCTCCATCAAGTGCAAGTAATGAGGCTATGAGAGAGCTTGGAATAAAATTAAGAGAGGAAACAAAATGAAAGAATTATTTTTAATCATAGGAGCACCAGGAAGCGGTAAAACTACTGATGCTAGCTTAATAGCAAATTCCGATATAAATATTACTCATTACTCAACAGGTGATTTATTAAGAGAAGAAGTAGCTAGCGGAAGTGAACTTGGGAAAAAAATCGATAGCTTTATTTCTAAAGGCAATTTAGTTCCTCTAGAAATCGTTGTAAATACCATAGTGTCGGCTTTAAAAACTGCACCAACTAAAACTATTATTATAGATGGTTATCCTAGAAGCGTAGAACAAATGATGGAATTTGATAAAGTTTTAAATGAACAAAATGAAGTAGAACTCAAAGGAGTCATTGAAGTTAAAGTAAGTGAGGAAGTAGCCAAAGAAAGGGTTTTAGGAAGAAATCGTGGAGAAGACGATAATGAAGAAGTTTTTTATAATAGAATGAAAGTTTATACAGAACCTTTAGAAGAGATTCAAAGCTTTTATCAAAAAAAGAAACTTCATTTTATCATAGATGGAGAAAGAGCTATTAATCCTATAGTAGCTGATATAAAAGATCTTATAAAGAAAATTCAAAATATTTAATTTATAAGAAAAAATAAATTATTATTTTTCAGATATTAAAATAACACCCGAAAAATAAATTAGGTTAAAAATTTATATTTTGCAAAAATTATAAAATTGAAACTATCTAGCATAAAGATATTTATCTAGATAAATTATTGTAAATTTTAAACAATTATTTTTTATATAAATTGGTAAGATTTATATTAGATATTAACTAATATTTAATACTAAAAATTAATTTAAAACATATAAACAAGGAGAGAAAAATGGATTTAAATAAAATTAAAATTGGAGATATTCCAAACAAAATCAATGCAGTCATCGAAATTCCTTATGGTTCAAATATTAAATATGAACTTGATAAAGAAAGTGGTGCAATTTTTGTAGATCGTGTTATACCTAGTGCAGTATTTTATCCTGCAAATTATGGCTTTATTCCTAATACTTTAGCTGATGATAATGATCCTTTAGATATTTTAATTTTAAATGAATATCCTATTCAAGCAGGAGCTGTAATTCCTTGCCGTTTAATAGGGGTATTAATCATGGAAGATGAAAGCGGAATGGATGAAAAACTTTTAGCTCTTCCTACTTCAAAAATTGATCCAAGATATGACAATATTAAAACTTACACAGATTTAGCGCCAGCTATCTTAAATAAAATTAAAAACTTTTTTGAAACTTATAAAATGCTTGAACCAAATAAATGGGTAAAAGTGCAAGATTTCAAAGATGAAAAAGTTGCTATTGAAATACTTCAAAAAGCTATTTCAAATTATAAAAAATGATTTTTAGTTTTTAGCATACTAGAGAAGGTTATAGTGAATCACTCTTCTTGAACTTTTAACTATAAAATATTAGCTTGATAAAGATTATGATTTTATCCTCTATACTTATAATTTAGAGGATAAAATTTTTAAAAAAATGCCTCTTTGTATAAGAATTCATATTAAAAAATACTAATGAAATAATCTTTTTTTGATAATTTATTATTTGATGATAGAGAGGCTAGTCTTGCCGTATTTTCAGATTATTTTAGATTTTGTACTCTTTATAAACGGGCAAGGGGTATGGGTAGATCTTGATATGATTTGCCTTAATGCTTTTGATTTTAATATCAAAGAATATTTTAATAGATAACAATATAAATCAACAAAGAATAACCAGTTCTTCAATCAAATTCCCGCAACAAAGCTTATTTGGTAAAGAACTTATAAACGAAGCAAAGAACTTATAAATAATCAAAAAATATCCCTTGGGTATAATAGGTCCTTCTTTTTTAGCAAATATGTGTCAAAATTTTTCTTATGAAAAATATGCACAAGATTATCTTTTTGCCTGTCAAATTCCTTGGAATCAAAGTAAAAAATTTATACAGAAAAAAGCTAATATAGATTGGAATATGCCTTGTTTACATCTTTTTATTGAAATGTGAAGAAGTTATGGAATGGATAAAAATTGTTTTTATAGACAAGGAATTTATGCTACTTTGCTTGAAAAATATGATATGAAAAAATTTAGCAAAGAATTAAATTTCAAAACCAATCATTGGCTTTTTGTAAAAATCAATCATAAAATTAAAAAATTAATGAATTTTTAATTTTATTCACATTTTTTTCACTATGTGAATTTTAAATTTTACGTAGTTTTGCTATAAAAAATCCATCATAGTCTAAGCTTGGTATAATGCGTTTGCATTTTGAAATTTCATCAAATTCATCACTTTGTGCATCTTTAGCTAAAGCATGCTCTAAATTTATATCTAAAAGTTTTATTTTAAATTCGCTTTTTAAGGCATTTTCTACCACTTCCTCATTTTCTTCTCTGCTAAAAGTGCAAGTGCTATAAACAAGCTCACCTCCGGTTTTTAACGCCTTTAAAGCAGAGTGTAAAAGTTTTTTTTGTAATTTTGAAATATTTTTAATTTCTTTATGACTCTTTTTTAAATCAAAACCCATTTTGGCTAATGTTGAACAAGGTGCATCAAGTAAAATTTTATCAAATTTATTAGGACATAAATTTCCTATGACTTTACCATCTTTTAAAAAGATTTTTGCATTAACTCCATACTTTTTAAGATTTTTTTGCAAAACAAAAAAACGATCTTTACTTGCTTCATTGCAAGCTAAATATCCCATATTTTTCATAAAATTAGCTAAATTTATACTTTTTCCACCTGGAGCAGCACATAAGTCTAAAACACTATCTCCTGCTTTAACCTCTAAATTTAAAGCACATAAATAAGAAGCGTAATTTTGTATATAAAATTTGGCTTCATCAAAAGCTTTCATAGAGCTTAATATACTTTTATCTTTAGCCTTAAATAAATAACAATATTCATTTAGTTTTCTATATTCTAAATTTTCTTTTAAAAATTCATTTTCTAAAAAATTGGCATTAGTTTTTAAAGTATTTAAAAAAACACAAATGTTTTTTTCTTCTTTAAAAGAATTTAGTATTTTCTCCCATTCTTCTTTAGTATATAAAAAACTAATCTTAGAGAGCAAAGTAATCCTTTATCATAATCAAAGCCGCTAAAGAATCTAATTTTGCATCTTTTTTGCGTGTATTTATTACACCTAATTTCAATGCCTCTTTAGAACTAAAACTTTCATCAACAAAAACAATTTTTTTATCAAATTCAAGCAAAGATACAAAATGTTTAATACGTTTTATCATTTCTTCTTCGCTTTTTGAACCTTTTGGAATACCTACAATAAGCAAAGAAACATTATAAGTTAAAAATAATTTTTTTATCTCATTAGCAGCTTGATTGCGATTTTTACGCAAAATTCCATCAAGAGGAATGGCTATTTTTTCATCTACACAAAGTGCTATACCTATACGCTTTAATCCTATATCTAAAGCTAGAGCATTCATATGATAACCTTCACCCAAATACCTGTTATATCAATTTTTCCTTCAAGTTCATATTCATAAACCTTATCGCCATAAATCGCTAAAGCTTCCTCAACACTTACTCCTTTTTTGCAAAATTTTAAAAATTCATCTTGTGTTTCTTTTTCTTCAATACCAAATTGCAAGGCAAATTCTTTAAAATTGGTTATTAGCTTAGCTTTATTATTTTTTATAAGTTCATTGGTTCCTTGACTCTCATTTAATCTTTGAGGTAAAACATATAAAGGTTTTTTTAATTCTAGGGCAAGTTTTGCACTCTGCATAGATCCGCTATTAAGATCAGCTTGTGCTATGATTATACAATCACTTAAAGCGATAATCAAACGATTTCTAAGTAAAAAATCATATTTTTTAGGGATATGATCTGCTTCATATTCGCTTAAAGCAAGAGCATTTTTATAAATTTCTTCTATAATTTTTTGATTTGTTTTAGGATAAATTTGATTAAGTCCATTAGCAAAAATTGCTATAGTATTAGGTAGAGCTGCTTTTGAAGCACTTATATCTACCCCTAAGGCACCCCCACTTACTATACTCACCTTATCTTTAAGAATACTAGAAAGCTCTTCAACGCATTTTTTTGTATAAAGATTCATTTTTCTTGAACCTATAATTGCAACCTTTTTTCTTTTTAATAACTCAAGATTGCCTTTATAATAAATTTTTTTAGGAGGATTTTTTAAAGTTTTAAAATAAGCTAAAAATTCATTATCTAAAATTTTAATTTCCATAAATTTCATTTAAATAAACTAAATTCACATTAAGAAGCATTTCTTTACTTTCTTCTAAGGCTTTAAAAGTATTTTTTCTAGGATGTGCTATAGCTATAGCAAAACCTTTTTTATAAGCTAAATTAATAACTTGCTTAAGTTGATTTTTAATATAATCAATATTATCTTCATTATCCAAAAAAACATCTCTTTGTATATAAGGTTGATTATATTCTTTAGTCAATTTTAAAGCTTTAGTTTTTCCTATAGTTTTAGAATCAACAAAAATAAAATCTTGTTTTTTAAAAGCATCAAAAAGTTTTCTCATAGCATTCTCATCGCTTGTAAATAAACTTCCTGTATGATTATTAATATATCTTAAACCTTTAAATTCTTGTTTAATACTTTTTATCATTGCATCAATATGTTCTTTAGAATCACTTACTTTTAAGGTATTAAGCTCTGGTTTATTATAGTTAATTGCTTCTAAAGGCAAATGCACCATAAAAAATTTAAATTCTAAAGCAAGTTGTGAAGTATTTTTATGTCTTTTATCCGGAGGAAAAAAAGAAGGAGTTAATTTTAAATTGAGTTTTTTAAGTTCATTTACTTGTTTAGAATTTGCCATATCATCGATAATAATAACAAGTTTTGGTTTTTTTGTGTTATTAATTTGTGTTTGATTTATATTTTTTTCTTCTAAAATATTTGTTTTTTGCGCAATCAAACTAGAATTTAAATCACTAAAATGGCTTAAATTTTGCTCATTAAAACTTATATTTAAATCAGAACTTAAATTATTATCTAAACTTATATTATCATCTTGTGTATTTAGATTTTTTTCTAAAAAAGTTACATTAAGTTCTTGATCATAATTATAATTTTTAAAGATGGTATCATTTTTTAAGTTTTGATTATTTTCACTAAATAAATCAAGACTAGAATTAAATTCTTGCACTGGAGTTAAAGTAAAATTGTCTTGTTTTTTATATTCTGTAAAAATTTTTAAAGCTAGAAGAAAGATAATTAAAACTAAAAGAAAGATAATTAAAAAATATTTTAAACGAATAAGATTTTTCAAACAAATAATTCTTTTATAAAGATATAATATTTCATCAAAACAGATCCAACTTTAAAAATTAAACTATAAAATTTAGATTATACCAAAATATTTATTAAGAAATTCATATTTTTTTTATGAAGTTTATGCAAGAATAA
>NZ_JAENKS010000157.1:0-435 GCF_016598975.1 Campylobacter sp. 2018MI34 | reverse complement strand
CGCCAGCAGACGAACCCAGGCGTACTGAATGTTGTTGGTATCCTGGAATTCGTCCACCAGGATGTTAGTAAACCGCTCGCGATAGTGTTGCAGGATGTGCGGCTTGTTCAGCCATAGTTCATGAGCGCACAGCAGTAGCTCGGCGAAATCCACCAGACCAGCGCGATCGCACGCTTCCTGATAGGCCTGATACACCTTCTGCCAGGTCTGCTCCACCGGGTTGCCATAGCTTTGAATATGGTGCGGGCGTAGCCCTTCGTCTTTCTGGCTATTGATGTACCACATCGCCTGACGCGGCGGCCACTGCTTCTCATCAAGATTCATCGCCTTAATCAGGCGTTTAAGCAAACGCATCTGATCTTCGCTGTCGAGAATCTGGAAATCCTGCGGCAAATTAGCGTCCATATGATGCGCGCGCAGCAGGCGGTGCGCCAG
>NZ_JAENKS010000156.1:0-435 GCF_016598975.1 Campylobacter sp. 2018MI34 | reverse complement strand
GCGGAGCGCCATTGCGGTGAGCCGTGCCGCAAACGCCTTTGACGTAGACGGTGAAAGCGCTGCGCTGCTGGTGACCGTCGCCATGACCGATGACCAGCCGGTTTCCGTGCTGAAGCGTCTGGGCGATCTGCTGCTGAACAACAAAGCTGAAAAACTGCTGAACGCGGATGCCGCCACTGTGCTGGCACTGATGACCAGTGATGATGCGCTGACGGATGATGTGCTGAGCGCAGAGTTCGTTGTGCGTAACGAGCACGGCCTGCATGCCCGTCCGGGTACCATGCTGGTGAATACCATTAAACAATTCGAAAGTGAGATCACCGTGGCTAACCTTGATGGCACGGGCAAAGCGGCCAATGGTCGTAGTCTGATGAAAGTTGTCGCGCTGGGCGTGAAGAAAGGTCACCGTCTGCGTTTCACCGCGCAGGGTGCGGA
>NZ_JAENKS010000155.1:0-435 GCF_016598975.1 Campylobacter sp. 2018MI34 | reverse complement strand
GGTCGGTGCGGCGTGGATCGATCACGATCAGCCTGGCGCCCTGGCGCAGGCGCTTCTTCATGCGCGAGGCGAAGACGGGATGGGCGTCGGTCGGGTTGGCGCCGATCACGATGATCACGTCGCTCTGCTCGACCGAGTCGAAATCCTGCGTGCCGGCAGAGGTGCCGAACGCCTGGCTCAAGCCGAAGCCGGTCGGCGAATGGCAAACGCGTGCGCAGGTGTCGACGTTGTTGTTGCCGAAGCCGCCGCGGATCAGCTTCTGGACGAGATAGGTCTCCTCGTTGGTGCAGCGCGACGAGGTGATGCCGCCGATCGCCAGCCTTCCGTGCTCGGCCTGCAGCCGCTTGAATTCGGATGCGACGCGGTCGATCGCCACCTCCCAGCTCACTTCGCGCCAGGGCTGGTCGATCGTCTCGCGGATCATCGGCTTCAGGA
>NZ_JAENKS010000154.1:0-436 GCF_016598975.1 Campylobacter sp. 2018MI34 | reverse complement strand
CAATGAAAACCATGGGTTTAACCAATCTGTGGCTGGTAAATCCACTGGTTAAACCGGACTCTCAGGCCATCGCTCTGGCGGCAGGTGCCAGTGATGTAATTGGCAGCGCGCAGATTGTCGATACTCTCGATGAAGCGCTGGCAGGTTGCAGCCTGGTAGTAGGCACCAGTGCGCGCTCCCGTACGCTACCGTGGCCGATGCTGGATCCGCGTGAATGCGGTTTAAAAAGCGTCTCTGAAGCGACGAATTCGCCCGTAGCGCTGGTGTTTGGTCGTGAACGTGTTGGCCTGACGAATGAAGAACTGCAGAAGTGCCATTACCACGTCGCTATTGCCGCGAACCCGGAATACAGTTCGCTGAACCTGGCGATGGCGGTGCAGGTCATCTCTTATGAAGTGCGCATGGCTTGGCTGGCAACGCAGGAAAGTGAGAAGAC
>NZ_JAENKS010000153.1:0-436 GCF_016598975.1 Campylobacter sp. 2018MI34 | reverse complement strand
CCAGTGGACCGGCACCGGGCGCAATCTCGAGGACAAGTATCTGTCGGCGATGATCGGCGCCGCGGAGATGGTGCTGAAGGGTTGCACCGCGGCCTACGACCTCGCGGCCGAGTTCCCGCTGCCGTCGGTCGAAGGACTGTCGGCGATGGCCAAGGCCTACGAGGAGGTCGGCATGCGTTGCGTGCTGGCACCGATGGTGGCCGACCTCTCCTTCTTCGAGGCCATTCCCGGCCTGATGGATCGCCTGCCGCCTGCGCTTCAGAAGGAGGTCGAGAGCTTCAAGCTCGGCCCGTGGGAAGCGACGACGAAGCAGATGGAAAAGGCGCTGCAGAACTGGCCGTTCGAGATGGTCCACCTCGCCCTCGCGCCCACCATCCCGCACCATTGCAGCGACGCGTTCCTGATCTCGTGCCGCGACCTTGCCAAAGAGTACGAC
>NZ_JAENKS010000152.1:0-436 GCF_016598975.1 Campylobacter sp. 2018MI34 | reverse complement strand
CAGCCACCACACTCAGTGATTTTGTTTTCGCCAGATTACAAATCGACTGCACAATCATCGCGTCCATGTCATCGGTACAGATATCTTTAACAAAACAGCCATCAATTTTAATGATATCCGCCTGAAGGCGTCTGAGTCGTTCGTAGTTGGCATAACCGGTGCCAAAGTCATCAATCGCGATACGGAAGCCGCGATCCCGCAGTTGCTGGAGATTTTTGATGCTGCTTCCTGAGTTCGAGAATGCCTGCTCTTCGGTGATCTCCAGAACAACAGCCTGAGGTGCGATGCCATAGCGTTCAAACAACGCGCTTATCTCGGTCGCCACCTCTTTTTGCATCAGCGTCAGCGGCATCAGATTGACAGAAAAACGGGCGCCAGCCTGGGTGGCAGGATTGTCACGTAACCACACCAGTAATTTTTCCAGTACGCACATATC
>NZ_JAENKS010000151.1:0-436 GCF_016598975.1 Campylobacter sp. 2018MI34 | reverse complement strand
ACCATTATTACTTCTGATATCACCGCCAGCGGTGACATTTACGTCAAAGTTTCCGCTATTGCCTTTTACCTGACCGCTGAAAGTGCCATTTACACCATTCACATTGCCGCTGAAATTACCAGTCTGGGCATTTACTGCCCCAATGTTATTCAGGTTATTTGATCCCATATCAATGGCCGTGTGCATTTTGTTTAAGTCAGGGCGACCATTGACCTGGAATCTGTAAAGACGATCAGTGTCCTCTGCTGCACCACTAAGTTCATCTGTCGATAACAGTACGGCAATATGCCCGTTACCGCTTTTGGCACCATAATTACTTAAAGCTACTGACCAGGAACGTAATGCACCTGTGGCTGTTTTGCCGTCCTGGATATATCCACCAAGACCAGTGGTAATATCCTTAGCCATCTGGATAAGTGCTTTCACTGGATAAGGG
>NZ_JAENKS010000150.1:0-437 GCF_016598975.1 Campylobacter sp. 2018MI34 | reverse complement strand
AGTCACTACAGCTCTGTGGAATCACCTGTATGATTAAAAGAAAAACAGTGACCTCAACGTTGTGCGCTGGCTAACCAAGCCAGCCGGGTTACGTCGCCGCTTTTAACCCAAGATTAAACGACATAAGTAATGGAAATGACGTAACAGGATGGACGGTCAGCTGGCTGAAACCGGGATGATGGAATGGAATGAGGAAAACCAACCGCCCATCCTGTTACTTCATCGAATAGGGCATGGGTGGTGCAACATGCCCTATCCTGCGTTCTGCAATCACACTCGCTCAGTGTGTCCCATTTCGGTGACGAGGCTGGAAACTGACCTCGCTGGTGTTTGGCTTCTTAGGCTACTGCCAGGTACGTATCTTCGTTTGCAGTTATATTTAACGTTCAAACAGTCGCGTCTCAACGAAAACAAGTGAATCTTATACATATTAGATA
>NZ_JAENKS010000149.1:0-437 GCF_016598975.1 Campylobacter sp. 2018MI34 | reverse complement strand
GTAATATTCCCATTTCTCACCATCTCCATCGCGGTCTATATTTTCCCAACGGCTGATGACGGTAAGGTCATTAAAATCTTCTTTAAAAAGAGACTGAGAAAAAGCGAAGCTTGCAGTAAAAGCCATTGCGGCACAAAGTAATTTTTTTGTCATAAGGGTTTTTATTTGGCGCAAATGTACGAAAGAAAACAACAAAAGCTCAGGGATAACGGCTAACTGAAGTCAGGGATAGGCATGAAAAAAGCAGGTCTGTGCCTGCTTTATATTGAAATACGAAAATGTCGGTTGTTATACGTTGAACCTAAAATGCATAACGTCACCATCCTGCACGATATATTCCTTGCCTTCCACGGAAAGTTTGCCGGCTTCTTTTACTTTCGCTTCGGAACCGAACTTTAAAAAATCATCGTACTTAATGACTTCAGCACGGATAAAAC
>NZ_JAENKS010000148.1:0-438 GCF_016598975.1 Campylobacter sp. 2018MI34 | reverse complement strand
GTCATAGCTATGCTCCCGTAATTTCCGATTTGAAACCGGAATGTGGATTGTCCTGACCCGCCTTTTTGCGGGCAGCATTAAGCTTGGTACCGACTGCGCTTTTTTTCCATCTTTAGCGCACTTTTCAGCAACTTCTGCTGGCTCGATTCAGGAAGAAATAATGTTAAGGCGGTCAAATTTAGACCTCAAAGGTATTTTAAAGGTATTACCTGATGGTACTATCAATGCGTACCTTACCTGTCATGAAGGATTTAAAGATGAAAACTACAGTTAAGCTGTCGTTCATGATGTTTGTAGAGTGGTTTATCTGGGGCGCCTGGTTTGTACCGCTGTGGCTGTGGCTGAGTAAAAGCGGCTTTAGCGCAGGGGAGATCGGCTGGTCCTACGCTTGTACCGCGATCGCCGCGATCCTGTCGCCCATTCTGGTCGGTTCAATCA
>NZ_JAENKS010000014.1:0-37851 GCF_016598975.1 Campylobacter sp. 2018MI34 | reverse complement strand
TACCATAGATGATTCCATTATCAGTATTTAAAATACCGCTACCATTTTTAGAAGTAATAGTTCCACCATTTTCAATGGTGATGCCGTGTGTTTGAACATCTACATCTTTTTGTCCTATGGTTCCTGTATTAATAATACCGCCATTATTACCTTGAATGGTTCCAGATACGGTGATGCTTGTATTTACTTGTTTGCCTGCTCCTATATAAATACCAGCATTACCACCTTCTAATCTACCTTTTACGTCTATGCCTTCGCCTGTGATACCCCACTCACTTCCATCAATGTTAATACCATTATTGCCTGCTTTAATAACACCATTACTCTCTATAGTGATTTTACCGATATCAACTGGTTTTTTATTAGTGTGAAAACCATAAAAACTTATACCATTTAATTTAGCATCAATAGTTCCTTTATTGGTAAGGGTTTTTATAGCACTACCATCACCTATAAAGATACCATTAGAACTTGATTTAACAAATCCGCTATTTTCAAAATTACTTATTGTAGAACCTGTACTCCAAGCACTTTGAATATTTATAGCTCCTGCTAAGTTATTTGAAGATGAAGTTCCTTCTATAGTTCCAGTGTTTTTAAAATTTTCAATTGAACTAGCTGATAAATTTACTCCTACTTTGCCAGAGATAGTTACACTATTTTCAAAGGTTCCTATGGTAGAACTAAAAAGATTTACACCATTGCTTGCATAAAGAGCAGCGTATGATTGATTTGGTTCTGCTGTTCCACTAGTTTTTATAGTTCCTTTGTTGGTAAAATTTTCTATAGTAGAACTACCAACATAAACCCCACTTCCATTATCACTACTTATCAATTTCTCATTAGTAAAAGTTTGAATACTAGCACTTGAAATACTAACACCAGTATTTATAGCTGTTATAGTTCCGCTGTTGGTTAAAGTATTTATAGTAGAACCAGCTATATTTATTCCATTTTTTCTACTACCATTACCGCCTTGTATAGTTCCACTATTAGTAAAAGTTTCTATAGTTGTTCCACTAGCTATGTTGATCCCATGACCACTAATACTACTAATAGTCCCACTATTAGTAAAAGTAGTAATCTCAGTATTACCAAGATAAATAGCCTCACCATTGTTTGAACTTATAGTTCCACTATTGCTAAAATTATTGATTGTAGATTTAGATCCATCTTTTCCCCAAACTACTACTCCAAATTTAGAAGAACCATTTCCTATGATACCTTGATTGTCAAAGGTTTCTATGGTGGCACCATTTTGTCTATTAGCACCTACTTGAACACTAGAAGTATTGCTTCCACCTATAAGAGTTCCTTCATTTTTAAAAGTGGTAGTTGAAGAATCTTTTTGGAAATCAACAGCTATACTACTAGAACTAGTAACTACAACTGAACCACTACTTTCTATAACAAGAGTATTACCAGTACCACTTACAGTATGAGTATTACTTAAAGATTCACTTATTGTAGTGTTAGTATTTTGATAAGTAGTTGTTGATTTAGTTTTGCTATCATCATAAGCTTCTACATTAGCTGTAGCATAAGAATAAGAACTTAAAAAAGAGATTGTAACTAAAGAAAGAACTAGTTTTTTAGATGAATGAGAATGGTTTTTTTCAATCCCCCCCCCCCGAAATCTCTTTTAAACTATGTTTTTGATCCATTGTTTAAAACTCCTTTGATTGTTTATTTTAAAAAAGAAAATAAAAAAGTAATAAAATATAAATAATAAACTTTTTTGGAATAATAAAATATTTTTAATTAAAAGTTTATTAATAATAATTTTTAATTGATTATTTTTAGTATTTATATATTTAAGTTATTATAAGATTATAAAATAATTTAAAAAATTATTTATTATGATATATTCAATTTATATTTATAAAATAAATTTTATTGTTTTATTTGCAATAAAGTATAAATCTTAATAAAACTTTTATATAAATGATTCAAAACAAGCAAAAGCTCTTATAATTTGTATTTAGAATCTTATAAGTAAAAATTTAATAGATTTAAATATAAAAAATTAGCTTTAAAAGAGTATTAATTTAAGTTTGAAAGTTTAGAAAGAATAAAAGTTTGAAATTCTATACTATCGTTTGGACAAGGAATGACTTTATAGTCTTTATTGCTTATTTTTTTATACTCAATATCAAGTTCAAATACAGTTTCTGAACAATCAATACAAAAAGAAATTGGATAAATCAAAGCATCATTTTTTAAATTTTTTAAAATATCACTTGTATTAGGTTCAAGCCATTTTACTGGACCTAATTTTGACTGATAAGAAAGTAAGATTTCATCAAAATGATCTTTAAGTTCATTTTTTAAAATTTCAAAATGCTCTATGGTATGTTTTTCATATAAATCACCTTTTTCTATAACAGATATAGGCAAAGAATGAGCAGAAAAAATTAAGGTCTTTTTTTTATCATTTTTAAAATTTTCGTTTTCTCTTAAAATATACTTTTTAATCATTTGATTATAGAGTTTATCCTTATAAAAAACATCAATAATACTAATCTTAGATTTAATATTTAAAGCATTGATATTTTTTTCTAAAACCTCAAGAGAAGTTGTTATGGTTGTTTGAGAATGATGTGGATAAAGTGGAAAAAGGATAATTTCATCATCTTTTTTTAAAGAATACTTTTCTAAAACTTCTTTAGCAAAAGGTGGAACATATAAATTTACAAAATCAAATTTAAAATTTTTATCTTTATTTAGCTTGGCGCAAAGATTGGAAGTTATCTCATTTAGTGGAGATTTTCCTCCTAAAATTTCATAATTTTTTTGCATAGTTTTTAATCTCATTTTAGTAATTAAAAAAGCAACTATTTTTCTTAAAAATTTATTTTTAATACCTAAAATATAAGGATCATTAAACATATTTTTTAAAAAAAGTTCGCAATCTTCTATCTTGCTTACGCCACCCATATTTAAAAATAAAACAAGTTTCATTAATAATTTTCTAAAATGTTTTGAACTAAAAGTGCATCTTGTATGGAGGCTAAATTATTTTTTTGATTTAAAGCTAATTTAAATAAATCTTCGTGCTCTTTTAAAAGTGTAGAGTGTTTATCAATTTTAAGCTCATTATTATCCCTTAATAAGATCAAATTTATCAAATCGGCCTCATAAAAATGTTTATCTGTAATTACTTGAATTTTTCTGATTTTTTGAGTGCTATTCCAGCTTTGATGTAAGCAAGCTATAAAATTTTGCATTTTGCATGATATGATACTTTCGCTTTCTTGATATCCTTCTTGTATATAAGTTTTTAAAATTTTAGCTTCTAAAATTTTTTGAGTGCTTAAAAAATGTAAAAGATCAAGATCGTGCACGGCTAAATCTTGTAAAATTCCAACATCTTGTATTCTTTGAGGAAAAGTTGAAAATCTTTGGATATTTATACTGATTAAAAGTTCGTTATCTAGTATATTTTTTAAAGATATCACACAAGGATTAAATCTTTCACAAAAACCAACGGCTACATTGTTATTGTAGGTTTTAGCGTATTTTTCAAATTCTTTGATTTCTTTTAGATTCATCGCTAAAGGTTTTTCTACTAATATAGTTTTTACTTTTGGTAAAACCTTTTTTGCGATATCTAAATGAGTAAAAGTAGGCGTTGCAATGATAACTACATCGTTATTTTGTTTTAAAAAATCATCTAAATTATCAAAAAAAGGAATATCGCTTGAGAATTTTTGAATATCAAATAAAGCATTAAGCTTAAAATTGGGATTATTTTTAAGCTCTTTTAAATGATTTTTTCCCATATGGCCAAGGCCTATAATACCGATTTTCATAAAAATTCCTAAATTATAATTTTGAAAATAAATTAATAACTTTTTCTTGCTCTTCTTCTGTCAAGAATGCAGAAAATGGTAAAGATATGATGTGTTCGCTTACTAGTTCAGAATTTTTAAGTTTTAAATGGGAAAATTCTTTAAAACATGGTTGCTTGTGAAGTGGTATGGGATAATGTATAGCATAAGGAATACTTGCTTGTTTAAATTTTTCAATAACTCTAGCTCTATCATCAACTAAAACGCTATATTGGGCATAAACGCTTATAAAATCTTTTTTGATTTTAGGAATCTGGCAATTTTTTAAATTTTTATCATAATTAGCTGCTAATTTTGCTCTAATTTTAAGTTCATTATCAAAATATTTGAGTTTTACATCTAAAATCGCAGCTTGTAAAGTATCAAGTCGTCCATTAATCCCTATTAATTCGTGATTATATTTTTGAGCTTGACCGTGATTTAAAAGTATTCTTATTTTCTGTGCTAAAAAATCATCATCACAAAAAATAGCACCCCCGTCTCCATAAGCTCCTAAAGGCTTAGAAGGAAAAAAACTTGTGCAAGAAATATGAGCTATAGAACATGATTTCTTATCTTTATAACTTGCTCCAAAACTTTGTGCTCCATCTTCGATTAAGGTGATATTTTTTTCATCGCATAATTTTTTTAAAGCAAACAAATCAGGCATTTGTCCAAAAATACTTACAGCAATAATAGCTTTTGTTTTTGGAGAAATAGCTTTTTTAACTTCTTCAATGCTTAAATTAAAATCATCTAAACTAATATCTACAAAAACAGGTTTTGCTCCAACAAGTGCTACAACTTCTGCTGTTGCAATAAAAGTAAAACTTGGAACAATAACCTCATCATTATAAGAAATACCCAAAGCCCTTAAAGCTAAATATAAAGCACTTGTTCCACTTGAGCATCCAATAGCATTTTTAACACCTACATATTTAGCTAAATTTCCTTCAAATTCTTTAAGTTTATCTCCACCGATAAAAGAAGAATTATTTAAAATTTTCAAAATTTCTAAATCAATTTCATTTTTATAGGCATTATATTGAGCTTTAAGATTGATAAAATCCATAAAAAACCTTAAGTATTTAATTAAAAGATAATTGTATTTTAGTTTTACTTAATTTAAAGTAATTTTGATATCATATTATATTTAATAATAATTTTAAAATTTTGGGAAAGTTTTTATGGATATTAGAAGTGAATATTTAAATTTTTTTAAATCAAAAGGTCACGAAGTAGTTTTTTCCGCTCCTTTAGTTCCTGAAGATCCTACTTTGCTTTTTACAAATGCAGGTATGGTTCCTTTTAAAAATATTTTTACAGGAGAAATTCCACGTCCTAACCCACCTCGTAGAACAAGTTGTCAAACTTGTATAAGAGCTGGTGGCAAGCATAATGATCTTGATAATGTTGGTTATACAGCTAGACATCATACTTTTTTTGAAATGCTTGGGAATTTTAGTTTTGGAGATTATTTTAAAAAAGATGCTATCGCTTATGCTTGGGAATTTGTAACTGAAGTTTTAAAACTTCCAAAAGAAAGACTTTATGTTACAACTCACGAAAATGATGATGAGACTTATGAACTTTGGCAAAAATTTGTCCCAAAAGAAAAAATTTATAAATTTGGAGATAAAGATAATTTCTGGCAAATGGGAGATACTGGACCTTGTGGACCTTGTAGCGAAATTTTTTATGATCAAGGACAAGAGCATTTTAATGGCTCAGAAGATTATATGGGCGGAGATGGAGATCGCTTCTTAGAAATTTGGAATCTTGTTTTTATGCAATATGAAAGAAGTGCAGATGGAACTTTAACTCCTTTACCTAAACCTAGTATAGATACAGGAATGGGACTTGAAAGGGTTGTTGCCATTAAAGAAGGGAAAATTAGTAATTTTGATACTTCTTTATTTATGCCTATAATTGAAGAAATAGCAAAAATTTGTAAAAAGCCTTATGTGTATGAAAAAGGGGCTAGTTATAGAGTTATAGCTGATCACATAAGATCAAGTGCATTTTTAATAGCTCAAGGTATAAATTTTGATAAAGAAGGTAGGGGTTATGTTTTAAGAAGAATTTTACGTCGTGCTTTAAGACATGGCTATTTGCTTGGATTAAAAGAACCTTTTATGTATAAACTTGTCGATAAAGTTTGCGATATCATGGGTGAGCATTATACTTATCTTAATGAAAAAAAAGATTATATTAAAGAGCAAATTAAGCTTGAAGAAGAAAGATTTTTAAATACCATAGAAAAAGGTATAGAAATCTTTAATGAAGAACTTAAAAATACTAAAGAAATTTTTAGCGCAGAAGTGGCTTTTAAACTTTATGATACATACGGCTTTCCTTTTGACCTTACTCAAGATATGCTTAAAGAAAAAAATATTTCTATCGATGAAGAAAAATTTAATGCCTTAATGCAAGAACAAAAAAATAGAGCTAAAAATTCTTGGAAAGGTAGCGGGGATATAAATATTAGCGGAGATTTTAAAAATTTGATTGAGAAATTTAGCAAAAATGAATTCGTTGGCTATGAACATTTTAATCAAAAAACAAAAATTTTAGCTCTTTTGGACGAAAACTTCAAAGAACTTTCCTGTTTAGATCAAGGACAAATTGGTTGGATTATGCTTGAAAAAACTCCTTTTTATCCGACAAGTGGGGGGCAAAGTGGCGATAGTGGAAAAATCAATCAAAGCGAAGTTTTAGCCACTCAAAAATTTTTCGATCTTAATCTTAGCAAAATAAAAGCTTTTGAAAAATTTGAAAAAAACCAAATTGTAGAGGCAAAAATTGATTTAGAAAAAAGAATGCAAACAGCAAGACACCATAGTGCTACACATCTTCTTCACTATGCTTTAAAAAAGATTTTAGGCAATCAAGTTAATCAAGCAGGATCTTTGGTAGAATATAATAGATTAAGATTTGATTTTACTTATTCTAAAGCTTTAAATAAAGAAGAACTTGAAAAAATTGAACAATATGTTAACGAAATGATTATCAATGCAAGTGAAGCTAAGATTGATTTTATGTCTTTAGAAGAGGCCAAAAAAGAAGGGGCTATAGCTTTATTTAGTGAAAAATATCAAAATGAAGTTAGAGTTTTAACTTTAGGAGAAAGCAAAGAACTTTGCGGGGGAACTCACGTTAAAAATACTGCTGAAATTGGAAGTTTTTACATCATTAAAGAAAGTGGGGTTAGCTCTGGGATTAGAAGAATTGAAGCAGTAGTTTCCAAAGCGGCGTTAAATTTTACACAAAGCATTGTTAAAGAATTAAATGAAGTAAAAGAAGAATTAAAAAATAATGATGTTTTAAGTAGTATTAAAAAACTCAAAAATGAACTAAAAAATTCTAAAAATGAACTAAAAAATTCTAATCAAGTTAAATTAGACTCTACTTGTATTAATCAAGTTCAAATTTGTATTCAAAAAATTGATGATGAAAATATTGATATAAAAAATCTTATAGATGAGTTTAAAAATAAATTTGAAAAAAGTGTGATTTTGCTCATACAAAATAAAAACGATAAAATCAACCTTGCCGCTGGTGTAAAAAACGCACCTTTAAAAGCTGGGGTCTTGGTCAAACAAGCTGCTATGATTTTAGGTGGAAATGGTGGAGGAAGAGATGATTTTGCAACGGCTGGAGGGAAAGATTTTACAAAAATTGATGAAGCTTTGCAAGATTTAAAAAACTTTATAGAAAAAGAGCTTTGTAAATAATGCTTTATTTAGCTTCATCTTCGATTTCTAGAGTAAATTTATTGAAACAAGCTGGAATTGAATTTACTCAAATTTGTTTTGATTATGATGAAAATATTGACACTTCTTATACGCCAAATATTTATGTACAAGAAGTAGTAAAAGCAAAAGAACAGCAATTTTGCCAAAAATTTAACTATGATAATATACTTTTTGCAGATAGTATTGTTTGCATTGAAAATAATATTTTAACTAAAGCATTAAATGAAGAACAAGCTTATAAAATGCTCATAATGCAAAGTGGAGCAAAAGCAGATATTTTAAGTGCTTTTATTTTAAAAACTCCACAAAAAAGAATTTTTTCCCTTTCAAAAACAAGTTTATTTTTTAAAGAATTTGATAAAAAAGAAATGAAAGATTACATAGAAAGTGGTCTTTATAAAGGAAAGGCAGGAGCTATTATGTGCGAGGGCTTTCATCAAAAATATATTGATAAACAAATTGGTAGTTTAAATACAGCTTTAGGATTAAATACTGATATTTTAAAGGCTTATTTATGAAATTTCTAAAATATATTTTTTCATTTTTTTCTTTAGTTTGTATTTTGATTCTTATTTATATTACTTATCTTTTTTCAAGTTTAGATACAAAAGATTATATTTTTAAAGAATACAATCCACCTTTAACAACTCAAATTTTTGATAAAAATTTAAAACTCATTGCTAATATTTTTGAACAACATAGATTTTATGCTAAGTATGAAGAATTTCCCCCTAGACTCATAGAAGCTTTAGTAGCTATTGAAGATACAAGTTTTTTTGAACATAATGGGGTTAATATTGATGCTATTTTTAGAGCTTTGATAAAAATTATCAAAAGTGGTGGCAAAACAATGGAAGGGGCATCAACTCTTACTCAACAATTTATCAAAAATACAGAGCTTACTCCTGAAAGAACTATCAGTAGAAAAATACGCGAAGCACTTTTAGCTTATAAAATGGAAACTATACTTAGTAAAGAAGAAATTTTAGAAAGATATCTCAATTTTATCTTTTTTGGACATGGATATTATGGTGTTAAAACTGCTGCTTTTGGATATTTTCATAAGAATTTAAATGAATTAAGCTTAAAAGAAATTGCTATATTAGTAGGCTTGCCTAAAGCTCCAAGTAGCTATGATCCTACAAAACATCTTGATCTTTCTATTTCAAGAGCCAATAATGTAATTCAAAGACTTTACACTCTAGGATGGATATCAAAAAATGAGTATGAAGAAGCCTTAAAGGAAATTCCTAAAGTCTATGATGATACACTTAGTCAAAATGTAGCTCCTTATGTTGTAGATGAAGTTATAAAACAACTAAACCCTAGCATTAAAGATCTAAAAACAGGGGGATACAAAATAATTTTAAATATAGATTTAGAAGTTCAAGAAATGGCTCAAAAATCTTTAAAATGGGGTTATGATGAAATTGTTAAAAGAGATAAAAATGCCAACTTAGATACTTTAAATGGGGCAATGATTGTTGCAAATCATCAAAATGGAGAAGTGCTTGCTTTAGTAGGTGGAATAGACTATGAAAAAAGTAATTACAATAGAGCTACCCAAAGTATGCGTCAGCCAGGAAGCTCCTTTAAACCTTTTGTATATCAAGTAGCTATTAATTTAGGTTATTCTCCAATGAGTGAAGTAGCGGATATATCAAGAATTTTTGAAGGAGGAGCAGGAAATAACGAGGATTGGAAACCAAAAAACTATGGCAAGGATTTTAGCGGACTTATTACACTTAAAAAAGCTTTAAGTGCATCAAGAAATTTAGCTACTATTAACCTTGCTGTTAATATTGGTCTTGATGTCTTATACTCAAAACTAACTCAAATGGGCTTTAAAAATTTACCTCCTAATCTTTCTATAGTGCTTGGAAGTTTTGGAATTTCTCCTTTAGAATATTCAAAATTCTATACTATGTTTGGAAATTATGGAAAAATTAAAGATTTGCAAATCATAAAAAGCATTCAAGATAAAAATGGAAATATTATAGCTGAATTTGATTCTAAAGAAGAAAAAATAAGCGATGAAGCCCAAGCTTTTTTAGTGCTTGATATGATGAAAAATGTAGTAGAAAAAGGAACAGGACGCAATGCAAGAGTTGAAGGGATAGAAATAGCAGGAAAAACAGGAACAACGAATAATAGTGTTGATGCTTGGTTTTGTGGTATAACTCCTGAAATAGAAGCCATTATTTGGTATGGAAATGACAATAATTATCCTATGAAAAAAACAGAAGGAGGTGCTAGAACGGCAGCTCCTGTATTTAGAGAATTTATTATTCAATATTTAGAAAAATTTCCTAACACTACAAGAAAATTTAGCATTCCAAATAATGTAAAAAAAGGGATATATCAAAAAAATATAGAATACTATACTCCAAAATCTCCTTTTCCATCTCAAAATACTAAATTCAATGAAAGTGAGATTATTTTTTAAAATGAAAATTTTACAAACCCTAAAAGAAAAACTTGATCCTAAAAATGCTAATTTGATTCTTAATGCTCTAAAAAATTCGAATAATGAGAATTTTTTTAAATTTGTTCTTGAACATATAGATATAATTATAAATTGGCTAAATTCTAATGAATTTAAAGAAAAGTATTTAAATCATCCTTATCCTCCTTTAATTAACCCTGAATTTATTGATATAGATGCTAGTGAATATTGTGCGCATTTATCTTGGGATCTTAACATTCCTTTAAGTAAAAAATATAAATTTATTTATATTTCACCACATGGAGTTGGTGCTGCTGCTTTTTTAAGATATATTAATGAAACTCTTAACACCCTTTGTTTTCCCTCTTGGATATTAGAAAATAATGCAAAAAGCAGATATTGCTTTTTGCACACCTATCTTAATAATCCTAATTTTATAAATCAAGGAATTAATCTTTCAGAACTTAACGTAAAAGATCTAGAAAAATTTCTTTATTTGCTTGATAATTCTGTGCCTTGTATTATAGGCGTAAGAGATCCTATAGGAATTTTAAAACATTGCTTTGGTAGAAATTGGGATAAGGCACAAAGAAACTATGAGCCTGAGTTTAATCTTACTTATGATTGGCATTCTTATATTGATTTTTTAACCCATAAAAAAACAAAAATCAAATGGGATTTTAAAGACTTAGAAGATAATGTTTTTATAATACAAAAGTTGATAAAAATACTAGATCCTAAAAATATCACTTATGTAGATATGAGTGAATTTAGCGAAGAAAAAGCCTTTGATACTTTGTCTAAATTAGCTAAAAATTTATCTCTTACCCCCCCCCTATACCAATAAAAAAAGTATCTTCAAAAGTAAAGAATTTAGAGGTTATTTAAGGTATTTATTTCCGCTAAAGCTTTATGTAAATGAAAATGACTTAAAAAACATTTATACACTTAATTTTCCTAATAATTTAAAAAATTATAATATCAATATAAAAGAAAGTATTTTGATTATTTTTAATCGTTTTATGGATGGTGAATTCATTAATATTATTGAAGATATCATACAAAATGATTTATGTAATGATCTAGGTATTTTTATACATAAAAATGATCTTTTAAAACTTCATCAAAATGAAAAACTTTATCAAGCTGTTAAAAATTATCTTAAAGAATTTTTAGATGCTATTAGAATTGTTATTGACCAAACAGAAAAAGATATGTTAACAGAAATAGAACTTTTAGAATACATTAAAAATAATCAAGAAATTAAAAATTATTTAAAAAATACCTTTGATTATGAATTTGAACATATAAATAAATATCGCCCAGATATAGTAGATTCTTGGAAATATTATAAAGAATTTCAAAGTTATTTTTAAAAATATATTGTTTATTGGATAATAAAACAAGATATTTTTTAAGAAAAATCGATAGGATCTATATCAGAACTTACATTTTTAAAATCAAGCATGTAATTTTGAATAGCAATAAGAGTTTTATAAGAATTGCTTCTTAATAAAATATAAAAACGATATTTAGAATTAATCATTTCTATACCACAAGATCCATAGCCTATAAGCTCAATTTTTGATATTTCTTTAATCTTAAGGGCTAAATTTTCACATAATTTACTTGCACTTAATAAATCATTATCTTCTATTACAATCCTTAAAAGCCTTTTAAAAGGAGGATAGAGATCTTTTCTAAAGCTAAGCTCATCTTTTAAAAAAGCATCATAATCTTGAATATATTTTTCAAAAAAATCCCTATTTTTAGTTTGTAAAAGCACTCTTGCTTCGCCTTTACGCCCCGCTCTACCAGCTACTTGCATTGCTAAAGATAAAGTTTCTTCTGCTGCTTTATAATTGGGGCGATATAAATACTCATCAAGCCCTAAAATCACACTTAAATCAACACTGTGATAATCATGACCCTTAGCAAGCATAGAAGTACCGACTAAAATATCAATTTGCTTTTCATTAAATTCTTTCAAAATAGTATTAAGTTTTTTTAATGTGCTAACCTCATCGCTATCAAATCTTTTAATATTTGCATAAGGAAAATATCCCAAAAGAAGCTCACATAACTCAGCTGTACCCATTTTTTTAGCTTCAAGCATTAAAGCGTCACAACTAGGGCATGTTTGATCAATGGGTTTTGCAAAATTACAATAATGGCATTTAAGCAAATTCTTATTTTTATGCAAACTCATAGCGATTGAACAAAAAGGGCATTTTATAGTATTACCACAATTTCTACAAATAATTTGACGAAAATTTGCACGAGTAGGTAAAAAAATAATAGCTTGTTTTTGATGATTTAAGGTCTTTTTTAATTCTTCTAATAAAATAGGCGTGATACTAAGCTCATTCTCATCAAATATAAAATGCTTTTTGCTCTCAAAAAAAGTCCCTTTAAGTCTAAAACTTTTTTGTTTATAAAAACTCACCAAAGAGGGCGTAGCTGATCCTAAAACAATTTTAATATTTTGTTTTGCTCCTATAAAAAGGGCTAAATCCCTTGCATTGATATAAGGTTTATTAGAGGCTTTATAAGAATTATCATGTTCTTCGTCTACTATAATAAGTCCTAAATTTCTAAAAGGTAAAAAAAGAGCTGATCTTGCACCAGCAACTAAAAGGCTTTGATTTTCTTCGAGTGTAGATAAATACTCTTGTTTTTTTTTCTTCGAAATTTTAGAATGCCAAAGAAAAAAATAACCCTTAAAATATTTTTCAAGTCTTTTTTGCATCTGCGGAGTAAGTGAAATCTCAGGCATTAAAAGCAAAACTTGTTTGCCTTTTTCTAAATATTCCTTTATTAAAGAAATATAAATCTCAGTCTTTCCACTCCCTGTATCTGCAAACAATAAAGAGCTTTGATGATTTTTTATAAAATTTAATGCATTTTCTTGTTTGTCATTTAAGTAAGGTTTATTTAAAATTTCAACACTATGATTTTCATAATTTTTGGAACATTCAAAAAATCCTAAAACAAAACTCAATTTAGTAGCATAATAATAAGAAATAAAACTAGCTAATTCAAATTGAAAAGAACTCAAAGAATAAGGCAAAACTTCTTTAATATCTTGAGTTTGAAATTGTGGTTTTTCGCATTCTTGTATCACTATAGCTTTTAAATTTTTTTTTCTTTTTAAATCAATAATAACTTGAGTTAAAGGTTTGATTTCTAAGGCACTATGAAAAATTAGATTTTCTAAATACAATCCAATAATAGCTAATTCATAATATCTCATATAAATTCTTTACATAATTGATTATCGATACATTTTAAAATACCCTCTTTTGGATCATAAGTAAAATCTATACTTTGTTTTGAATTTAAAAAAAAACGATAAGAATTAAAAGATATTTTCATCCAAGAATCTTTACTTGAATACAAAGGAAATTTTAAAAGCGAAAAAGAACAACAATTTTTATCTTCACATGACACAATTTGCTCACAAAAAAATAATTTTTCTTGTTCTTTAAAGAAATTAGCATTATCAAGTATCGCAGTATAGGCTATTTGTTTTAAAGAAGCTTCATTTCTCATTAAAGCTAAGCTTGAAGAGATCATTTGATATTCAATCTTAGCTTTTAATAATTTTGCCTCATTTTTATTTTGAGATAAAAAAGGAAGAGCTAAACTTGCTAAAATTCCTATAATAAGAATAACAAATACAAGCTCAAGCAGAGTAAAAGCTCTTTTAAATTTCATTTTTTAAAGGAAGTTCTTCATCGATAGTTTTTATAAGTTTTTTTAACTCTCTTTGTGTGATGTAATTTTCATAGCTTTTTTTAACAAAAGCATCTACAAAACGTGTCAATTCTATTTTTTTGGTTCCACCAGAAATAAGAGCAATTTCATCTTCTAAAAAATTAGCAAATTCCTCACTGCATCTTATACCAAAATCTTTTGCAGAAACATTAATAATAACGCGTCTTAAATTGTCACTTTGCAAGAACAGCCTCTATTTTTTTCACTATATCTTCACTGGCTATATTTTTAGTTTTAAGTTCTTCTTCTAAGCGCATAATCTGATTGCTTTTTGCTTCATTTTGAGCTTTAACACTTACAAGCTCATTTCTTAAATTTTCATTTGCTTCACATACTTCATTATATTTAGCTAAAAGCTCATTTACCTTATCTGTCATAGTATTTATAATTTTTTCATCATACATAATTATTTGCCTTCTTACTTTAGAGTTTATGAGTTTAATAACTGTAATTGTAGCAAAAAAACTTAAATTTAAGTTTTCATTTGAACTTAAATTTAAGGCATTTTTTTTTAAAATGTTTTTTAAAAAAAATAAAATAAAGTAAAAAAAATGTTTGAACTTACAAGTAATTTAAAACCAAGTCCTGATCAAAAACAAGCTATTGAAGGGATAGTAAAAAGTATCAAAGAGGGTAATAAATATCAAACTTTATTGGGAGTAACAGGAAGCGGAAAAACTTTTAGCATGGCAAATATTATAAAAAAACTAAATATGCCAACTCTTATTATGAGTCACAATAAAAGTTTATGCGCTCAACTTTATAGCGAATTTAAGGGATTTTTTTCTAAAAATCACGTGGAATATTTTATAAGTTATTATGATTATTATCAACCTGAGGCTTATATTCCACGCACTGATGTTTTTATAGAAAAAGATAGTTCTACTAATGAAGATTTAGAAAGACTAAGACTTAGCGCAACTGCTTCGCTTTTAAGCTATGAAGATGTAATTTGTATTGCAAGTGTTTCAGCAAATTATGGACTTGGAAATCCAAATGAATACATAGGCATGGTTTTAATTTTTGAACAAGGAATGCAAATTTCTCAAAAAGAGCTTTTAAAAAAACTTGTAGATATGGGCTATAAAAGAAATGATAATTTTTTTGATCGAGCAGATTTTCGAGTAAATGGAGATATTATTGATATCTATCCTGCTTATTATGAAGATGAAGTTGTTAGGCTTGAATTTTTTGGAGATGAACTTGAATGTATGTATCATTACAATATCTTTGAAAATAAAAAAATCAAAGATTTAAAACGTTTTATTCTTTATCCAACTAGTCAATTTAGCGTAGGAGAAGTACGCTTAAAAAAAGCCATAAAAGATATAAAATTAGAATTAAATGAGCGTTTAGCTTGGTTTGAACATGAAAACAAGCTTGTAGAATATCAACGCTTAAAACAGCGTGTTGAATTTGATCTTGAAATGCTTGAAAGCACAGGTATGTGTAAGGGTGTGGAAAATTATGCAAGACATTTAACAGGGATTAAAGAAGGTGATACTCCTTATACACTTTTTGATTATTTTGCTATTAAAAATAGAAAATTTTTAGTTATTGTTGATGAAAGTCATGTTTCCTTGCCACAATTTCGTGGAATGTTTGCTGGTGATAGAAGTAGAAAACAAACCTTGGTTGATTATGGATTTCGTTTGCCTTCAGCGCTTGATAATCGTCCTTTGATGTTTGATGAATTTATTCATAAAGATTGCCAATTTCTTTTCGTTTCAGCTACTCCTGCTTCACTTGAGCTTGAACTTAGTAAAAAAAATGTCTTTTATCAGATTATGCGTCCAACCGGACTTTTAGATCCAAAAATTGAAATTAAAGATAGCGACAATCAAGTTGAAATTTTATTTGATGAAGCCAAAAAAGCTATAGAAAGAAATGAAAGAGTCTTAGTTACTGTTTTAACCAAAAAACTTGCCGAAGAGCTTACAAAATACTATTTAGAACTTGGAATAAAAGTTAAATATATGCATTCTGATATAGACGCAATTGAACGCAATGAAATAATTAGAAATTTAAGAAGTGGAAATTTTGATATGTTAATAGGTATCAATTTGCTTAGAGAAGGACTTGATTTACCTGAAGTTTCGCTTATAGCGATTATGGATGCTGATAAAGAAGGGTTTTTAAGAAGTACCACAAGTTTAATTCAAACTATGGGTAGAGCAGCTAGAAATGTAAATGGAAAAGTTTTATTATTTGCTAAAAAGATTACAAAGTCTATGCAAGAAGCAATAGATACTACAAACGAGAGAAGAAAGCTTCAAGAAGCATATAATAAAAAACACCATATCACTCCAACTTCGGTTAAAAGACATTTGGAAAAAAGTTTAAAAAATGAAGAAGATTTAGGGGAAATTTATCGCAAAAATAAAAAATTTGAAAAAATGCCAGCAAATGAAAGAGCAAAAATCATAAAAGAACTTAGAAAAGAGATGCTAGAAGCTGCTAAAACTTTAGAATTTGAAAAAGCTGCTAGTATTAGAGATGAGATTAATAAATTAAAAAATTTATGAATTTAAATTAAACTTTATATTAAAAATACCCTAAATTAACATTTTAAATATTTAAAATATCTTATTGATATTTTTTAAATACATATTTTTATATATATATTTTTAAAAATTTATTTTTTTAAAAACTTTAATACTTAAAATATCAATTTTGAATAAAAATTAAATCTATAAGGAAAGTGATGAAAAAAATTTTACTTCAAATTTTGACTTTTAGCGTTATTTTTATTGTTATTTTTGGTATTAATAGGATTTATATGCATATAGCCTTTATTCCAAAAAATTTAGTTCAAAATTTAAATGAATTTTTTACTATGTATACATTAGGCATATATCATGATATAAGATTTTTAAGTGTTGCTTTTTTGCCTTTGCTTCTTTGTGGTTTTTTAAGTTTTTTAAACCCATTAATGAATAAATATTTAACTACGGGGGGGGGTATAACAGAATTTCTTAAAAAAACTTATTTAATATTATCTAGTATTTATATAGCTTTTATAGCTTTTCTTTGTGTGGTTTTTTCTTTCATTAAATATTATTATTATGAAATTTATAAAAGTAAAATTGATATTTTTATCTTTAGTGCTAAAAATGACAATATAAGAGCCCTTTTTAAAATCGCTTTAAATGATTATCCTTTATTTACTATATTTATTTTATCTTTAATTTGTATTTTATTTTGTATTTATATTAATATCAAAATTTTAAAAGCTAAACTTAAAACATTTCATTTAAGACCTTTTATGCTTATTTTCTTAAATTTATTACTTATTATAGTTTATATTTTGGCTTTAAGAGGTCCTTTTAAACACGTAGCTATAAATGTGCAAAATTATTCTTTTTCAAATTTTAATGTTTTAAACGATATTATGTTAAATCCTATAATGGCTTTTTCTTGGGCGCACAAACAATTTAAACAAGAAAATAAATTTTCATTTATTGATACTAATAAAGCTAAAATTTTAGAAGAAGAACTTTTTCCTTTATTTAAAACAAGTATGAAAAATGAAATAGCTAGCAATGAAAAACCTAGCGTTTATATCAATTTAATGGAAAGTTTTGGGTTAAATTTATTGGAATTTAACAATAAAAATTTTAATTTATTAGGTGATTTAGAGCAACATTTTAAAGAAGATTTTATATTTACAAGATTTTTAAGTTCTGCTAATGGAACTATCAATAGCTTTGCCAATTTATTTTTTATAAGTCCTTTTAGCAATATATCTACTAGTTCTTTTCAAAAACAATATTTAGATTTTACTCCTATGCAAATTTATAAAAAAGCTGGTTATAAAGTAATTTTTATTTATACAGGAAATGGATCTTGGCAAAATATAAAAAATTATTTAAATGTTTTAGGTGTTGATAAAATAATTGATGAAAATGATTTAATAAATGAATATCCAAAAGCAATACAAACAGAAAATGGTTATGGTGTAGCTGATGAATTTATGTATAAAAAAATTTATGAAATTTTAGAAAAAAATCCTACAAAAACATTAATCATCTCTTTAAGTATTTCAAATCATCCTCCTTATAAAATTCCATATCATCCTTTAAATCTTGAAAATATACCAGAAAATTTGCTTGAAAAACTTCCTTACAAAAGAAAAAAACAAGAAGATATTTTGCAAGCTTACGCATACGCTAATAATGAATTTGGGAAATTTCTTAGCAAGATAAAACAAAGTCCTTTTAAAGATAAAGTCATCATAGCAGCTACAGGAGATCATAGAGTACGTGATATGAATATAGATTATAGTACTCAAAAAGCCTTTGCTTTTAGTGTGCCTTTTTATATTTATATACCAAAAAATTTACAAAATAATATTTATTATGATAAATATCGCATAGGATCACATAAAGATATTTTTCCTACTCTTTATGATTTTAGTTTAAATGAGGCAAAATATCTTAGTTTAGGTGGAAGAAATATGCTAACAAAACCAAGTAATGAAAAATTGGAATTTGGCTTTAACGATTCAGTATGGATAGACAAAAATGGAGTTTATCCAAATGGAAGCAATAAAGGATATTTTTATGAAAATAACACAAGTTTAAAAGATAATAATAAAGATTTTAAACTTGATGAATATCATAAAAATTTTTATAAGTCACATCAAGAGTTAAATTATTATCAACTTGCTAAGCGTTTAAAATTAATCAATGAATAAAAATTTAAAAATTATTTACTTTTAACCATTAGATAACAAAACTTGTATATAATAGTTTTTATAAAAATTAAAAGGAGATAAAATGAAAAAAATTGTTTTTGCGTCTTTAGCATTAGTAAGCTTAATTTTTGCAGCTGAAAATCAAACTTTTGATCCTAAATCTGTAAAAGATCATTTAACCATAAAAATGGATTTACTTGATAAGAATGGCAATAAAGCTATAGGAGAAGTTGTAGCTATACAAACAAAATATGGAGTAGCTTTTTTTCCACAATTAAGCAATTTGCAACCAGGAATTCATGGTTTTCATGTTCATGAAAATGCAGATTGTGGAGAAACTGAAAAAGGTTTAGGAATGAAAGCTGGAGGACACTATGATCCTAAAAATACCAAAACACATTCTTTTGCTTGGGATGATAAAGGACACTTAGGCGATCTTCCAGCTCTTTATGTTGATGATAAAGGAAATGCTACTAATCCTGTTTTAGCACCAAAAATTAAAAAATTAAGCGAAATTAAAAATCGTGCTTTAATGATTCATTTTGGCGGAGATAACCATAGCGATCATCCTGCTGCACTTGGTGGTGGTGGCGCTAGAATGGCCTGTGGAGTTATTAAATAATTTATACCCTTTTTAAAGGGTATAAAATCTTGACTTATTTATTTACATTATCTATAATGAGCAAAAAATAAATAATACACTATGAAAATTTTAAAACTAAATCACTACATTTTAGGCTTTCAAACCATATATTAGCTTCCTTAAAATAAAAATTATAAAAATTAATATTATATTTTTTAAGGAAATTTTATGTCAGATATATTTATAAAACTTTCTGCGTGGAAGTTATTTTTTAAATGTGCTTTTCCAAATATGATTAGCGCAGCTTTTATGGTGCTTTATTATATTATTGATGGAATTTTTGTTGGAAAATATTTAGGAAATAATGCCCTTGCCGCCCTTGGGCTTGTTATCCCTTTTATAATGATGAGTTTTGCACTAACTGATACTATTGCGATAGGTTCATCTGTCCAAATTTCCATGAAACTTGGCAAAAATCAAAAAAAAGAAGCTAAAACAATGTTTAGCGCTTGTATAATTATCATTTTAGCCTTTTCTTTTTTTATGGGATTTGTTGAATATTTTTTGGGTCCTTTGTTGATTGATTTGTTAAATGTTAGTAAAGAAGTTAAAGAATTATGTAAAGAAATTTTAATAGTTTTTGCTTTATTTGCACCTATTACTATGATTTCTTTTGCTTTAGATAATTACTTAAGAATTTGTGGTAAAACTTTTTATAGTATGATAATAAATATTATCATTGCTCTAAGTAATTTATTTTTTGATTATCTTTTTATTGTCGTTCTGGGTTGGGGAGTTTTCTCAGCTGCACTTGCAACTTGTATAGGTTTAAGTCTTGGAGGAATTTTAGGCATTTTACCTTTTTTAATCCAAAATTTAGAATTAAAATTTACTAAATTAAGTATGAGTTTTAAAGAATTTAAAAATATTATTTATAATGGGAGCTCTGAATTTTTTAACAACATTTCTGCTTCTTTATTCAGTATTTTTGCAAATTTAGTTCTACTTCATCTTGTTGGAGTTAAAGGAGTTGCAGCATTTTCTATTATTTTATATATTGATGCTTTTGTAATTAGTTTATTAATTAGCATGTGTGATGCTATGCAACCTGCTCTTAGTTTTAATTATGCAAAAAAAGATATAAGACGTGTTAAAGATTTAATGAAACCTATTTTGATTAGTGCTTTTATTTTTAGTATTTTAATGCTTGTTATAATTTTGCTTTTTAAAGAAAATTTAGTAGGATTTTTTTCAAAAGATAAAGATGAAGAATTTTTAAAATTTGGAACTTATGCATTAATGATCTTTTCTTTTAATTATCTCATTACTTGGATAAATACACTTAGTGGATCTTTTCTTACCGCTTTTAATAAACCAACTCTTTCTTTGATTATTTCTTTAAGTCAAAGTCTTTTTGTGCCACTTATTCTTTTATTTATCTTGCCTTTATTTTTAAATTTAAATGGAGTATGGCTAACACCTTTAATAGCTGATTTTTTTGTTTTGTTTTTATCCTTTTTCTTTTTAAGAAAAATAATTTTTAAATGAAGATTTATATCTTCATTTGTTCATAAGTTATTTTTGCAAGCTTTGAAGCTTTAGTTTTTATAGGGGAAAATTTTATTTTATTGGCTTTAGGAATTGCCAAAATAGGAAAACCTTTATCACTTGTACCTATAAGACCTAGCTGTAAAACAACAAAATCATCATTGATTTTATGTTTAGAATATGTGTATGGAAAAAGCATTAACACTTTTTGGCAAGGACCACCAAGCATAGGAGGATTTGAACAGCCTTTAATACTAGCTCCTTCAATCTCTCTTCTTAAAACAACACCAACACCCTGAGTTGTCATTTTTTTAGCTTTTTTAGCTTTTAATTCTACTTTTCCCCCATGTATGCACGTTAGAACATTGTCTTCTAAAATAGGATTTAATGCTGCTGTACTAGGAAGAGTAAGTATATCTTTAATTTTAGGACTTTTTATATTTTTCATTTTCTAACTTTTTAAAATTTTAATTATTGTATTTAAAAAATATAAAAAATTTATAAATTTATTTTTAAATTTTTAGCGATTTGAATACATTCTTCCAAATTGGGATTTTCGCAAACTAAGACATTATCATATTTTAAAAGCTTCTTTGCAGTACTTTGACCTATAGCTATTAAATAATCTTCTTTTTTAATATCATAAGTTTTAAAAAAATTATTCACACAAGATGGAGAAGTAAAAATAATAATACAAGGATGAGTAATACAAAAATCAGGTTTTTTATATACATTTTCATAAGCTATGATTTGAGTTAAATTTATATTTTGCTCTAAAAGTTTTTGAACTAAATTTGAAGAAAGTTCTTTAGCTCTTAAATAAAGACATTTTTTATCTTTTAGCTCTTCTTTAAATTCTTCATAAAGATTACTAGCATAAGAAAGTTTTGGATATTTTATATTTTTAAATCCCAAATTAAAAGCTTCTTTTGCTGTATTTTTTCCTACTGCATAAACTTTTAAATCAAAATTTAAAATACTTTTGGTTTTTTTTAAAGCCTTAATAGCATTTTTTGAAGTTATAATCAAAGCATCATAAAAATTAAGATCAACTTTAAAATCATAAAAAATAAGCTCGTTTAAAACAAGATTTTGTACCCCTTTAAATTTCAATTCATTAGTAAGATAGATTTTCATTATAAACTCTTAAAGAGTTTTTTTAAATTTTTACTTGCCAAAAAAGGATCTTTAGCACACATAATAGCTCTTACAACAGCTATGCCACTGAGTTTTAAACCCTTTAAATTTAAAATATTTATTTCATTGATACCACCTATTGCAACAACAGGTAAATTTGATAAAGCTATAATTTGTTTTAAAATATCAAGACTTAAAATTTCACTTTTTTTTGTTGGAGTTAAATTTATAGCTCCACAACCTAAATAATCTGCTTCTTTAATGTTTTTAAGTTGTTCTATTTTTTGCAAACTAAGGCCTATTATTTTATCTTTACCTAGAATTTTTCTAGCAATTTTTATATCTAAATCTTCTTGTCCTAAATGCACTCCACTTGCATTTAGGGCCAATGCAATATCAAGCCTATCATTGATAATTAAAGGAATGCAATAAGTATCGCAAAGTTTTTTCACTTTAAAGCCTAACTCAAAAAATTTACGAGCACTGAGCTCTTTTTCTCTAAGCTGAATTATACTCGCTCCACCCTTAATGGCTTGTTCTAAAATATTTAAAAAAGCTTCATCACTTTTATCTTGCTTGCTAGCTACTAAATATAAGCTAAAATCAATCATTTAAAAACTTATAAAAGTGATTTGTAGGACCACAACCTTTTCCAAGATTTAAAGAATAATAAATAGCATTTTTAACATATTCTTTGGCTTCTTTTATGGCTTCATAAACACTTAATCCTTTAGCAATATTACTAGCAATTGCAGAAGATAAAGTACAACCTGTACCGTGGGTATTTTTTGTTTTAATACGCTCTGCTTTTAAAATATAAATTTTTTCACCATCAAATAATACATCATTAGCGTTATCCTCACTATGTCCGCCTTTTAAAACAATATTTTTTGCTCCAAGTTTATGAAGTTTTTTAGCTGCTTTTATCATATCTTGCTCATTTTGAATTTTAAAATCACAAAGAAATTCAGCTTCTGGTATGTTTGGAGTTAAGATATCGGCAAATTTTAAAATATTTTCTTTAAAATGTTGACAATCTTGTATTTTCATTAAAGCATAACCATTTTTAGCAAACATTACAGGATCGATTACTATATTTTTGGCTTGATATTTTTCTAAATTAAAAGCAACACAATCCATTAATTCTTTTGTTCCAATCATACCTATTTTTACTGCTTTTGGAACAATATCTTCAAAAATAGCCTGAAATTGATCATTTATAATTTCTTCTGGAATATGATGAAGCGAAATCACTCTACTTGTATTTTCAGCAACAACGCTTAAAATCACACTCATACCAAAAAGATTATGGGCACTAAAAGTTTTTAAATCAGCCTGAATTCCAGCTCCTCCGCTACAATCGCTACCCGCTATAGTTAAAATAGGGATTAAATTTGAACCTTTTGCTTGCATTTTTTTCCTTAATAAATATTTTTTAAAATTTCCTTACCTTGATCAGAAATTTTAGAACCTTTAAAATAAGTTTTAACAAAAGAAATAATTAAAGCATGAAAAATTTGATAAAGTGCATAGAGCTTATATTTTTTACCTAAAATTTTACAAAGCTCATCTTGATTTTGCTCTATCCCACTCTCAAAAAATTCTCTTAATTCTTCATAATTTAAAAATTCATAATTTAATGCTAAGGCTAATCGATTAGTATAAGCATCTACAACTAAAATTTCTCTTTTGCAAAGATAATTTAAAATACTATCAGCACTTTCAAATCCTAAGCCTTTAATGCCCAACAACCATTCTCTATTGACATTTTCTTTAAAATACTCTAAATTCTCATAATCTTTTAAAATAGCATTAATAAGAGTTTTTATACGCTTTGCCTTTGTATTATAAAAACCGCTCGGTTTTATAAGCAAAGCAAGCTCTTTATCTTCTAAATTTTTTATTTGTTCTAAAGAAGAGATATTAGCCTTTTTAAGATTTTCTAAAGCTTTTAAAACATTTTTCCAATTTGTATTTTGAGTTAAAATAACAGAAACTAATAACTCAAAATCTCCAAATTTTTTATCTTCTAACCATTCAAAATCATTAAAAGCTAAATTCAGGCTATAAAGATATTTAAAAATATCAAAACCATTCAACTTTCACTCCTTCTTAAATGATTTAAAAGAGCATAAATCACATCCTCATCATCTTTACTTGATGCTTTAATTATCTCTTTGTTTCCATCTTTTAAAGTAAGTTGTATATTCATTTCATAACTAGTAATACTTTTATATTTTTTATAAGCTAAAATTTTAATCATAATGAGTTCTAAAAATTGCTTAGTATAAACATCAAGTTTTCCAAAACGATCTTCAATTTCTCCTTGAATTTCATAAACTTCACTTACACTTTGGCATTTACTAAGTCTTCTATAAAGTTCTAATCTTAAACGATCTTCGCTAATGAGTTCGTTATTTAAAAAGGCATTGATACTTAATCTTAAATCTAGTTTATCCTCTTCTATACTTTCATCTTTAGTTAAAATATTTAACTCATCTTCTAGCATTTTAAGATATAAACTATAACCAATTTGCTCTATATGCCCACTTTGATCAACACCTAATAAATTTCCCCCTCCTCTAATCTCAAGATCGTGATAAGCAAGAATAGAACCTGAGCCCAAAAAAGAATTACTTTCTAATGATACTAGTCTTTTTAATGCATCTTTAGTAATATTTTCTTTATCTTCAATTAAATAATAACAATAGCCTTGTTTATTACTTCTTCCTACGCGTCCTCTAAGTTGATGCAAGTCTGCCATACCGAAATAATCAGCTTTTTCCACTAAAATAGTATTAACATTTGCCAAATCAATCCCGCTTTCTACTATAGAAGTGCAAAGTAAAAGATCATATTGCTTATCTTCAAATTTTAATATTTCTTCTTCTTGTGTTTTAGAATCAATTTTTGAGTGTAAAATCAAAATTCTTAAATTTTTAACTATACCTAATAAGTATTCTTTACATTCTTTTATACTTGCAATATGATTATGGATATAAAAAATTTGCCCTCCACGCCTTAACTCTCTCATAATAGCTTCTTTAATTAAAACTTCATTTTTTTCTTTTACAAAGGTTCTAACATCAAGTCTTTCTTCGGGTGGAGTTTGTAAAGTACTATAAGATTTTATAGAGCTTAAAGCTTGATTTAAACTTCTTGGAATTGGAGTAGCAGACATAGATAAAAGATGAGAATTTTTACTTATTTCTTTTAATTTTTCCTTTTGCTTAACCCCAAATTTATGCTCTTCATCAACAACAATCAAAGCTAAATTTTCACATTCTACATTTAAAAGAGTGTGTGTTCCAATCACAACGCAAGGTTTTTGCTCTTTAAGTTTAGCCAAAATATCCTTTTTTTCTTTAGCGCTTGTAAAGCGATCAAGCTTAAAAACAGCTATATTGAATTCATCAAATCTTTTTTTTAAAGTTTTAAAATGTTGATAAGATAAAAGTGTTGTTGGCACAAAGAAAAAAGCACTAAAACCACTTTTAACCACAGCAAAAATAGCATTCATAGCAACTTCGGTTTTTCCAAAACCCACATCAGCACTTAATAATCTATCCATAATTTTATTATTTTCAAAATCTTCTAAAATTTCTGCACAAACTTTATTTTGATCTTTAGTATAAGAAAAACCTGCTTTTGATACAAACTGAGCCTGTAAAGCAAAATCAACTTTAATATTTTTTGGTTTTATTAAAGCTCTTTTAGCAGCTAAATTTACAATTTGCGTTGCAATAGCAAGAAGTTTTGCTTTTAGTTTTTCCTTTAATCTAGCAAAATTCATTTTCCCTAAACGATCAAGAGTTGGGATAAATCCACTTGAACCTAAATACTTATCAATTAAATATAAATTTTCTACAGGCAATAAAAGCTTATCTTGATTTTGATAAGCTATAGCTACAAATTCTTTTTTTGCTCCGCTTACCTGTATCATTTCAAGACCTAAAAATTTTCCCACACCATAATCTTGATGCACAACAAAATCTCCATTTTTTAATTCATCAAGAATTAAAGAGGCCTTTCTTTTTATCTCTTTTCTTTCTTTTTTATTTAAAGAAAGAATAATCTCATCTTTTGAAATAATATTAATTCTTAAATCACTTCTTTCAAAAATAATATTTTTAAAATCTAACTCTAATTGTTTAAATAAGGCTTCATTTTTTGCTAAAACCTTTATTTTTTTATTTTGATGAAAAGCAAAAAAATCTTTGGTATAAGAACTTTGTAAATCTTTAAAATTTTTAGGCTCTGGAATAATTTTATTATTTATAAAATCCAAATCTTTTGCTTCCATATATAAAGGCTTAATACTTACAAAATCTAAAGATAAATAATCAAAAAAATTATCTATACACCAAAAACCTAAAGAATGTATATCATTAATTAAACTTTGACTTTGAAAATTTTCAAGCTTTTTATTAAAATTTTCATATTCTTCTTTAGAAAAAAAATTCAAAAAAGGGCAAATTTCTAATTCTTGTAATTCATAAGGTATAGATTTTTGGGTATTGATATCAAATTCTCTTATACTTTCAATTTCATCTCCAAAAAACGAAATGCGTATAGGTTTTTCTTTATTAATACAAAAAATATCAATAACATCGCCGCGTATTGAAACTTCAGCTTTATCTTGAACTATATCTACAAATTCATAACCTAGATATTCAATTTGTTCCTTAAAATTTAAAAAATTAAATTTTTGATTTTTATCAATATAATAATTTTTTAAATTATCTTTTCCTGGTAATTTATGAAGTAAAGTTGCAATAGGAGAAATTAAAATCTTTTTTTTCTCTTTTTCCTTATAATAAGAATCTAACACCTTGCAAATTTCAAAAAGCTCTTTTGAAAAAGATCTTAAATCATCGCCAAACTCAGCTCTAAAATCAGGTAAAACAAAAGTTTTATAAGCTTGAAAATTAGAAACTTGTGCTAATAAATCTGCTTCTTTATCATCTTCGCAGATGATCAATTTAGAATAAAAATTATTTTGCAAATATTCATAAAAAGCTGCTTGCATTATTCTTGATTATTCTCAATTAATTTAGTTTCTTCTTTAATTTTGCTACTTCCATTGAATTTTCCACCATTTTCAACACTAAGCTCTTGTATAACAATGTTTCCATCAACTATACCACCTGTTAAAATCTCCAAACTATTGGCTTCTAATTCCCCTTCAAAATATCCATTAACAACAATTTTATCAGCCTTTAATTCACCCTTTAAAACACCTCTTTTTCCAATAACTACTATACTTTGAGAATGAATTGTTCCTATAAGTTCTCCGTCTACGTGAAGCATAGAAGCAAAATAAAATTTCCCTTCTATTCTTGCTCCTGAGGCAATGACTGTTGTTTCTGAACTGGAATTATTTGACGTTGCGTAATTGCTTTTACCAAAGATTGCCATGGTACTCTCCTTTCTTGATTAAAAAAATTACTAATGTTATTTCTTTGCAATTTTAAAAAATATAAAGGTTCTAAAGTTTTATTAATAAATCTTACTTCATAATGCAAATGAGGACCTGTAGATAGCCCTGTATTTCCACTATATCCTATTAAATCTCCTTTCTTAACATATTGTCCAGCTTTTACAACATCTTTTCTCATCATATGTGCAAAAACCGTTTTAAAACCAAAATTATGAAGTAAAATGACATTATAACCATAGCCATTATCACTATATCCTGCAAATTCTACAACAGCATTAGCAGTTGCATAAATTGGCGTTCCAATTTCAGCTCTTAAATCTATACCTGGATGAAATTCTCTACGTTTTAAAACAGGATGTTCTCTCCAGCCAAAATTACCAGTGATTCCTTTATCTACTATCGGAAAACCATTAGGAATTTGGCTAAGAATTTTAGTTTGATCTTCGTTAGTAAGTTTAAGATTATTTAATCTATCATTAATAGTTAAATTTTGTTCATTCTCATCAAGTCCTAAAGCCTTTTCAAAACTTATAATTTTATCTTCTATAGCAGCATATTCTTGTGATTTTTCTTCTATGCTCTTTTGCATTTGCTCATTGCCTTGAATAAGTTCTTGATTTTTTCTAAGCAAATCTTCTCTTTTTTTACTTAAATCACTTAATTTATCATCAAGATATTTAATATAAAATCCGCTAAACACTAAAAAAAAGAAAACAAACATAATAATATAAAATACAATTTTTTTAATTATTCTACTTAAATAAAAATGTTTTGAGCCATTAATATCTGTAATTGTTATGGTAAATTTATTTTTACTCACGCAATTCCTTTAAAAATTTTTGAACCAAAACAAAAGATCCAAATACTAAACTGATTTTACTTGAATTTAAACTTTGAAATTCTTCACACTTTATATTTAATTCTTTAGCTATAGAAAAAATTATATTATTTGCCAGCTTTCTTTGTTCATCTTTGTATTTGTAAATTTTTATTGTATCTATTATAGGCTTTAATGTTTTTAAAATTTCAAAAATATCTTTATCTAAATAAGAATTGTATATCAAATCTATTTTAATATTTTGAAATCTTTCATATAAAGCCTTAGCTGCCATTTGATTGTGACCAACATCTACATAAAGTTTAGAATTAATCTTTTGACATCTAGCTAACAAATTTAAAGCTTTTAATTTTTCAAAAGCTTTAAAAGTTCTTTTTTCACCCTCTAAAAGCACACAAGCATTTAAAGCTAAATTTAGATTATGTTTTAAAAAATCTGGTAATTGATATTTTTTAGCATAATTTCCAAATTGATTTTTTATTTTATTATTTAAAAGTTCATTAAAATATAATCTTGTTTTTTTCAAATAAGCAATGTGTTTTGCAAGATCTAAAACTTCTTTTTCTTGTTTTGTAGTTATAAGAGCTTTTTTAGTCATAATTTTTAGCTTTGTTCTTGCTATATCTTTAAGTGTATTGCCTAAAAGATCTTTATGATCAAAACCTATTCTTGTAAAAATGCTTAACTTTTTATCAAAAATAGAAGTAGCATCAAATTCTCCACCTACCCCTGCTTCAAAAATAATATAATCACAATCTTTAAAAAGTATTGCAGCTAAAAATGTGGCATATTCAAAATAACTTAATTCTTCTAAGTCATTTTTAAAAATATTGGATAATTTTTGATGAGCTAATTCTAATTTTTTATCACTTATAATTTTTGAATTTAAATAAAATCTTTCATTAAAACTAAAAAGATGAGGGCTGGTATAATGTCCAACTTTATAGCCTAAATGATGTAAAAGTTGAGTTAAATATCTCCCTGTACTCCCTTTACCATTTGTACCTACAATATGGATTATAGGTTTTATCTTTAATTTTTTTTTGTATTTCTCATACATTCTAAAAGCAACAAAACGATCAATTTTATCATAGTTGCTTGATTTTTTTAGTAAAAATTCACTAACTTTGTTCATTGATATTAATCTGCTCAATTAATTCTTCTAAAATATTCCCATCAGGATTGCCATCTTTATCTAAATAAACAGATTTTATTTTCGGTGAAATTAAATCATTTTTATAGATAAATTTAAAATTTTCTATAGTTTTTAAATTACTTTCTACAAGAGAAGCCATTTGTTCTTTATTTTTTCCAGGAGAAATAATTAAATAGCTTTTTTCATCTATCATCCAAAGCTCATCTAATTCTTTGCAATTTTCTTTTAATATTTTTTTAAAACGAGTAAAAATCTCATTTAAACTATTTAAACCATATTTTTCTATTATAAAATTATAATTACTAATAGAAAAAAGAGCTAAAGAATAATTTACTTTATATTTTATATAGTTTTCATCAAGCTTTTCAAGCTCTTTTACCACACTCCAAGCTTCTCTTTCTTCTAGATTTTGAGTAAATTGAATTTGCGCATTTAGAGTTTTAATTTTTTCATCAATATTATAAAATTTACGTTTTAAGTCTTCAAAACTTAATTTAATCTCTCCTTTATCATCAGGATTTAAAGTTTCAAAAAAATTAATATTTTGTTGATTAAATTTATCTAAAGAATTAAAAAGTGTTTGAATTTTTTTTAAGTTATCATTAAAAAAATTTAGATTTTTTTGAACATACATATTGTCAGCTATAATTCTTTTATTTACACATTCTAAAAGTTCATTTTCAAAATTACTTTCTGAAAGAATAAAAGATTTTTCTTTTAACTTTTGGATAAAATTCTCAATTTTTAGATCACTCACTAAAGATGGGCTTAAACACAAAGAAAGCAAATGAGCAAAATATTCATAACTTCTTTCTTCTAATTGCAATAAAAGTTTTTTTATAACACTATCAAAATCATCATATTTATTTACACCATATTTACGCATTTCGGTATTAAGGTTTTCATCTTCATAGCTTTTTTCAAGTTCTTTCCATTTTTTATTAAGCAAATAAATGCTTTCACTATCCATAGTTTTAGAAATTCTTATAGAAGTAACTTTAGCTAATTCCTTGATTTTTTTATCTTTACTAATTTGCAATACCCTATTAATGGTAGCTAAAAAATCAAAAAATTCATTGAATTGTTTTCCACTTTGTCTATTTAAGATGGATATTAAGAAACTAATAAATTCTTCTAAATTACGAATAATTTTTCCATTAAGCTCTTGTTGATAATGGGGCAAAAGTAGAGTTTTATATTTTTCTAGTTTTAATTTATTATTTGAAGCAAAACCATATTTTTGACTGAATTCCTCAAAAACTTCTGTATAATTTTCTGGAGTAGCTTTTAATTTCCTTTCTTTTAAAGCAATTAAAGTTTCTTTAGCAATTTCATTAATATTAACTGCCATTTTTATAACCTTTAATTGCAATCATTGAAATAAATTCATCAAAAGCTTCACTTGAAGCATATTTAATTGCTTCAGTTCTTGCAGTATCGCTAATAATACTATTAGGAGAGATGTCAAAATCATAACTTCCGCTTGCATTAAATACTTGTGTCTTTCCATCTTTAAAAACTACATTAAATTCCAAATCCAATTTTGCTTTATAACTAACCACATAGCCATTCTTATCATAAACTAAAGGAATAAAAGTTAAATTATTCATTTTAACATTAATAATATCATCAGCTTCATGCTTTAAAGCAAGTTTTCTACCAAGCTTACTAATAATTACTTCCTTTAATGTATCTGCTACGAAAATACTATTTTTAGGATCTTGTGCATTTAATTCTACATTGACATAAACTTTTTCATTAAAAATTCTATCTGCAAGTTTTGAACTAGGTATATATCCACAAGCACATAGAAAAAAAATAAAACAAAATAAAAAATATTTTTTCATTTAATCACCAAATTGACTAATTTATCTTTAATATAAATTTCTTTTATAATAGTTTTATCTTTAAGCCATTTTTGAACACTCTCTTTTGCTGTGCTTAAAATTTCATTTTGTGAAGCATTTGCTAAAACCTCAATTTCAGAACGTTTTTTTCCATTAACACTTACAATTAAAATTAAAGAATCCTTTTTAAAAACTTCTTCTTTTATTTCTAATTTTCTAAAATTTTTACATTCAAAAAGCCTATCACTTAACTCAAAACATATATGAGGAATAATAGGTTCTAAAATATTTAAAATAATATAAAAAGCTTCTTGTTCTAAAGCCTCATTTTTACAATGATTTAAAGCATTAATTGCTTCCATACAAGCTGCAATTAAAGTATTGAATGCATAAGTTTTATTATAAACTTCTTCTGATTTTTTTAAAGCTTCATATACTTTTAATCTTGCGTATTTTTCTTCTTTGTTTAATTCTTCTTGTTTTAAAATATAATTTTCACTCTTAACACTCAAAGCTCTATCATAAAGCTTACAAATAAAACGATAAGCTCCTTCAAGTGCATCATCATTCCATTCTAATTCTTTTGCTGGAGGTGCAGCAAATAAAATAAAAAGTCTTGCTGTATCAGCTCCATATTTTTTAATAATTTCATCAGGATCAACAACATTGCCCTTAGATTTGCTCATTTTAAAACCGTCTTTTAAGACCATACCTTGTGTTAAAAGCTTTAAAAAAGGTTCATCATTTTTTAAATATCCAAGATCCCTTAATACTTTTTGAAAAAATCTTGCATAAAGCAAATGTAAAATAGCATGTTCAATTCCGCCAATATATTCATCCACACTAAGCCAATAATCAACACTTTTTTCATCAAAAACTTTATTTTGCCAAGTATCCTCATCACTCGCAAAACGTGCATAATACCAAGAACTTTCAAAAAAAGTATCTAAAGTATCACTCTCTCTTTTAGCTTTTTTTCCACATTTAGGACATAGACAATTTTTCCATTCTAAATGCTTTTCTAAAGGATTGCCCTCACCTGTAATTTCTACATCTTCAGGTAAAAGTATAGGAAGATTTTCAATTTTTTCACAAACTAAACCACATTCATCACATTTAACTATAGGGATTGGAGTTCCCCAATACCTTTGGCGTGAAACACCCCAATCTCTTATTTTAAAATTTACAACTCTTTTACCTAAATTATTTTTTTCAAATTCCTTAATAATCTCTTCTCTTGCTTCATTACAATCTAGGTTATTAAATCTATTGCTATTTATAAGTTTGCCATTTTTTTGCGTAAAGGGGAGTTTTTCTTTAGAATCTATTACTTGTTTAAACTCAAGATTATATTTTTTAGCAAATTCAAAATCCCTTTCATCGTGAGCAGGAACAGCCATTACAGCTCCACTTCCATAATCAGATAAAACAAAATTAGCTACCCAGATAGGAATTTTTTCTTTTGTTAAAGGATGTAAAGCATAAATACCTAAAAAATATCCTTCTTTTTCATTGCTTTGTCTCTCTCTTGGATTTTGATTTTGTATAATTTTAATTTGCTCTATAATCTTAGTGTCTAGTTTAGAATTTTTAATTAAATCTTCAACTATGCTATGCTCAACAGATAAAGCAATATAACTTATTCCAAATATTGTATCCGCTCTTGTAGTAAAAACTTGAAGATTTTTTTTATTTACTTTTTTTACACTCTCTTCATCTAAAAAAAGAGTAAATTCCAAACCTTCGCTTTTTCCTATCCAATTTTCTTGCATGGTTAAAACTTGATTTGGCCATTTATCTTTTAAATTTTTTAAATCATTTAAAAGTTCATTAGCATAAGAGGTAATTTTTATGTAATATCCTGGCATTTTTTTTTGAATCACTTCATTGCCACAACGCCAACATTTACCCTCCTCTACTTGTTCATTAGCTAAAACTGTTTGATCGTGTTCACACCAATTTACATTCGCTTCTTTAGTATAGATTAAACCTTTTTCAAACATTTTTATAAAAAATTCTTGTTCAAATTTTGTATAAAGTGGATCAGAAGTAGCAAGCATTCTTTTTTTAGAAAAAGAAAAACCCAAAGAAAAAAGTTCTTTTTGCATATAAGCTATATTATCATAAGTCCATTTTTTTGGATGAATTTTATGTTTTATAGCGGCATTTTCAGCAGGCATACCAAAACTATCAAAACCTATAGGATGCAATACATTAAAACCAATTTTTCGGTAATATCTTGCTAATGCATCTCCTATAGTATAATTTCTTACATGCCCCATATGAATACGACCACTTGGATAAGGAAACATTGAAAGAATATATTTTTTCTTTAAAGAATAATCCCTTTTTGGTTCAAAATAATTATCTTTATCCCAATTTTCTTGCCATTTTTTCTCTATAATGCTTGCATTATATGCCATAAATATTCTCCTATACTATACCTTTTTCATATAAAGCACGATTGCGTTCTTTTTCTTGTTTTTGCTTTAATTTTTCCAATTCTTTATTTCTAAAATCTAAAACACTAAATTTAAACCAAAGCAAAGTAGGACTTGCCACAAAAATAGAACTTAAAGTTCCTATAATAATACCTATAATCAAAGATAAAGAAAATCCTTCTATCATTGAACCACCAAAGAAATATAAAATTACAACAGTAATTAATGTAAGCCCTGAAGTTAGAATTGTTCTTGAAAGAGTAGCCGAAACACTCTCATTAATAATAGGACTTAAAATATTTTCTTTGCTTGTTTTAATGCCTTCTCTTATTCTATCGAAAATAATTATAGTATCATTTAAAGAATATCCAAGTACAGTCAAAACAGCAGCTAAAGTATCTAAATTTACATCAATTCTTAATAAAGATATAAAACCTAAAACAATTACTATATCATGAATTTCGCTTATAATAGCTGCCATAGCAAAACGCCACTCAAAACGTATTGCAATATAAATTAATATTGCTACTAAAGAAATAATAATAGCCATTAATCCTTTATTTCTTAACTCATCCCCGACTTTTGGGCCAACAACATCAACACGTCTTAATTCAAATTTTCCAGTATCTTTTAAAAGAGTATTTATATACTCTCCTATATCATTACTAAGATTTTCATTACTTCCTAAAAATCTTATTGTAATTTCTTCTTTTGAACCAAATTCCGTAACAGAAAGATTTTGAAATTGCCCTGTTTTATCTAAAATTTCTCTTATTTGAGCAATAGGAGCAGAATTTTCATATTTTAGTTGTATCAAAGTACCTCCACTAAAATCAATACCATACTGCAAACCTCTTTCAAAAAGCAAATAAATTGAACCAAAAAATAAAATAAAAGAAAGAGAAATAGCAGCAAAACGCATTTTCATAAAATCATAAATTTTTTTCTCGCTAAAAAACTGCATTATTTTCTCCTATAACCTAACCAAAAATTTGTATTATTACTTTTTTCAATTTTAGACATAAAAAAATCAAACATTCCGTGTGTTCCCCAAATAGCTGTAATCATAGAAATTAAAATTCCTATTCCTAAAGTAACAGCAAAACCCTTAACTGCTCCAGTTCCATAAGCATATAAAGCTATAGAAGTAATTAAAGAAGTAATGTTTGAGTCGATAATAGCACTCATAGCATTTTTATAACCATTTTCTATGCTAGTTTTTATGTTTTTTCCTTCTCTTAATAACTCACGAATACGCTCATTAATAATTACATTTGCATCTACTGCCATACCAACAGTTAAAACAAGCCCTGCCATACCTGGTAAAGTTAAAGTTGCTCCAAACATTGCCATAACCGCAACAACAACTAAAACATTAACAAATAAAGCCACATTAGCAAAAATTCCAGCAATTCCATAATATAAAGCCATAAAAACTACAATACATATAGAAGCACCTATTAAAGCCATCATACTCATTTTAATGCTATCTGAACCTAAAGATGGTCCTATGCTTCTTTGCTCTAAAAGTTTAACAGGTGCAAGTAAAGCCCCACTTCTTAAAGCTACAGCTATATCTCTAGCCTCTTCTTGAGTAAAACTTCCACTTATTTGACCACTGCCGCCACCTATTCTTTCATTGATTGAAGGAGCAGAATAAACCTGATTGTCTAAAACTATAGCCAAACGTTTTCCGACATTAGCTCCAGTATAATCTGCAAATTTTTTAGCTCCCTCAGAATTTAAAGTAAAATTAATCACAGGATAATTACTTTTATCGCTAAAACCGACTCTAGCATCACTTAACATAGATCCATCTAAAATAGGGATACTCTTCAAAGGATATTTAATCTTTTCATTCTTAGCATCTGGAAGAATGATAAGCCCATAACTTGCAGCCTCATCATCACTCATAAAAGCTGCTTCTTTAAGCTTAGAATCATCAACCTCCATTAACTGCAAATGGGCTGCTTTGGTAATGCGTTCTTTTGCTCTTAACTCATCTTCTTTGGTTTTTATTCCTGCTAATTCAACTAAAATTTTATCCTCTCCTTGTTTTGCAACAGTTGGCTCAGCTAAACCAAATTGATCTAGACGATTTCTTATAGTTTCAACCGCTTGTAAAAGTGCATAATTTTCAATGGATTTTATTTCTTCATCGCTAAAACTTATACTATAATGCAAATTTTCAACATTTACATTAAGACCTTTTATTTCTTTAAGCAAGGCATCCATTTTAGAAATATCCTCGCTATCAAGCAGAGTAAATTCTATATTATCATTATGAGTTATTAAATGATCTATAAGAATATTTTCTTTATTAATAGAATAGCTCAAAGATGAAGCAATTGATTTTATTTTAGATTTTAATGCTTCTTGATTATCTACACCCAAAAGCATATAAAGTCCGCCTTGCAAATCTAATCCAAGATTAATTTTTGCTCCTTTTTCAGATTGCAAAAATGAAGGGAGTGAAAAAAATATACCAAAAATAAATATTGCGATAAAAATAATCAAACGATAAGTAAATTTAAAATTATGCATCAATTTTCTTTGCCACAAAATCTCTTGAAATTTTTACCATAATATTTTCATCATTAAGCTTAACTTTGATAAAATCATCTTCTGGTTTTACAACCTCACAAATTAGTCCTCCATTAGTGATAATTTTATCACCCTTTTGCAAGGACTCAAGCATTTGTTTATGTGATTTTGCTTGTTTTTGTTGTGGTCTAATAACTAAAAAATAAAAAATTGCAAAAAGAAATATAAGAGGTAATAATGAAGTTAAAATTGAATTTTCTGCCATATTTTTCCTTTTTTTTAAAAAAATTTAATCCTAATTCTACCATTTTTAAAATAATAAAAGTCTTTTTTATTTCATTTTTGCTTTCAAATCCTATTTATTTATCTTTTTTTGAAAATATATTTTTTGAAACTATAAGCCCTTTTTTAGCTATTTGGGGTTTAATTTTGCTTCTAAGAAGTAAAAATGCAAAAGAATATTTTTGGATAGGATTTTTTGTAGGAATACTTTGGTTTTGGTGGATAAGCTTATCTTCTATTTATTTTAACCTTAGCTATCTTATTCCTATTATCATTCTTGGTATTGGTCTTTTTTACGGATTTCTTTTTAGGATTTGTCATCTTTTTAAATATGATTTTTTAAGACTTTGTGGAATTTTTTGCTTAAATTTTATACATCCACTTGGTTTTGATTGGTTTAATTGGGGAATTTTAAGTGTTTATGGTTTTTTTAGAGCAGATACATTAGGTATTTTGAGTATTTTTCTAATTGCTTATTTTATTTATGAAAAATATATCTCAAGATATTATAAAATAGTTATTGTATTGGTTTTATTTTTTATAGGATTTCAATACGAAGAAAAAAAATCCCTTAATTTAAATTTTAATTATAAATTGGTTAATACTAATATTTCTCAAGATCAAAAATTTTTACAAGAAAACGTAGAACAAAATTCAAATAATCAAATTAAAGAAATCATAAAAGCAATAAATGAAAAAAAAGAACTTGTTGTTTTACCTGAAACTGCTTTTGCTTTTAATCTAAAAAATACATCTTATGAAAAAACACTTAAAAATTTATCTCATGAAATTACAATTATTACAGGTGCTTTTAATATAGAAGAAAATAAAACTTACAATAGCACTTATATTTTTAAAGCAGGAAATGTTTATATTTTTAATAAGCATTTTTTAGTGCCTTTTGGAGAAGAAATTCCATTTTTTAAAGATATTATCAATAAATATTTATTACCTGATATGGAAGAATTTTCTAAAGGCCCTTTACAAAGTCAATATAAACTTAATAATCAAATCATCACTAATGCTATATGTTATGAAGCTACAAAAGAACAAATTTATAAAAATTCTAGCATTATTATAGCTATATCAAATAATGCTTGGTTTAATCATTCAAGCGAATATAAACTTCAACAACTTCTTATGAAATACTATGCTAATAAATATAATGTAAGTATTTATCACGCTGTTAATGGTAAAGAAAATGCTATAATAAAACCAAAAAAGCCTTTGAGTCAAAAATGGTATATTTTTTATAAAAAAATAATTGCAAAAATATATAAATCTTAAATACAAAAATTTAAATTTTTTAGCAAGTATTTAATTTTTAATCGAACTAAATACTTGCTAGTTAAATTATCAAACTTCTATTTAAATAAGATGGGAAATTTTAATTTCTATAAATAAAATCACCCATCCAACTCCTTACACATCTTTTCAAATTCTTGATAGTATTTCCAAGAAGCTATAATATCGGGACGATGTTCTTTAATATGAGTAAGTTCATAATCTAGTATGTTTTTAAGATATATTC
>NZ_JAENKS010000147.1:0-439 GCF_016598975.1 Campylobacter sp. 2018MI34 | reverse complement strand
ACCCTATGGTTTACTCCTATACCGAGAAAAAACGTATTCGTAAGGATTTTGGTAAACGTCCACAAGTTCTGGATGTACCTTATCTCCTTTCTATCCAGCTTGACTCGTTTCAGAAGTTTATCGAGCAAGATCCTGAAGGGCAGTACGGCCTGGAAGCAGCCTTCCGTTCCGTGTTCCCGATTCAGAGCTACAGCGGTAATTCCGAGCTGCAGTACGTCAGCTACCGCCTTGGCGAACCGGTGTTTGACGTTCAGGAATGTCAGATCCGTGGCGTGACCTATTCCGCACCGCTGCGCGTAAAACTGCGTCTGGTGATCTACGAGCGCGAAGCGCCGGAAGGCACCGTAAAAGACATTAAAGAACAAGAAGTCTACATGGGCGAAATTCCGCTCATGACCGACAACGGTACCTTTGTTATCAACGGTACTGAGCGTGTTAT
>NZ_JAENKS010000146.1:0-439 GCF_016598975.1 Campylobacter sp. 2018MI34 | reverse complement strand
GATGCAGGTTGAACTCTTTGGCGATGAAACTCCAGGCGCGGTGTTTGAAGGCACCTATATCGTTCTCCCTGCGAAGCCCTTTGGCGCGTATGAAGAGGGCGGGAACGAGGAGGAATAAGCTCCCCGTTGTTATCGCCGGGCGGTGTTTATCCGCCAGGCGATGTCCCGAAGAACGTCTCGCGCCGATGGACTAACGCCGCCAAGCTGGAAGAAGCCGTGGATCACGCCCAGCCAACGTTGCGTAGTGCACATAACCCCTTGTTCTGTCATATGTTGATAAAGCGCCTCACCCTCGTCGCATAGCGGATCGTACTCGGCGGTAATAATGTGTACCGGCGGCAGGCCGTTAAAATCATCCCGCCAGAGTGGACTGGCTTCAGGATGCAGGCGGTCTGTCTCCGCCAGGTACATCTCATAACCACTCAGCAGCGTATCGCGC
>NZ_JAENKS010000145.1:0-439 GCF_016598975.1 Campylobacter sp. 2018MI34 | reverse complement strand
CAATATCTGCAGCAGTGACCTCGCCGAAATTAAAGTCCTTTTTCAAACCCAATGGCTCAAATGAACGTCCGCCTAAAATAATACCGCCATGACAGGTCGCGCACTTATTATCTTTAAACAACTGATAGCCATGTTTCTGCTGGGCAGTTAACGCCGCTTCATCGCCGCGTAGCCATTTATCAAACGGCGAATTTGGCGTAATTAGCGTTTTCTCAAACTCAGCAATCGCATCGGTAATATTATCTCCGCTGAATCCCTGCGGATAAACCGCGATAAACTCTTGTTTGAGTTGCGGATCTTTATCCAGTTTCTGAATAATTTCATCCCAGGATTTAGACGCCATCTCGATAGGGTTCAACGGCGGGCCGCCTGCCTGCGCCTGCAATGTTGGTGCTCGACCATCCCAGAATTGTTCCACGTTGAAGACAGAGTTAAATAC
>NZ_JAENKS010000144.1:0-439 GCF_016598975.1 Campylobacter sp. 2018MI34 | reverse complement strand
AACAGCGCCTGGTGTTTATACGTTCGAAGTATCCCAGGTAAAAGTCTTTGCCACGGACACGGCTGGCGATCTGTTATCATATTTACGGGTTCTGCATCCGGAAGCGGCTAATGAGATTCGAATATCTAAAGTGGGTGAGAAAACCTTTTTCTATTCTCTTAATCGGCAGCTTTATAACGTTTGTACCGCGCAGTAGATCTGAATGTTGTCTGAATGCGTCAGAACGCGAGTTGCGAAATTGCCCTCCGCAAGGGTAAAGGTTAACTCAATAATCAATTAAAATGCATGTAAAACAATGATTTATGAATTTCTTATTCTTCCGGGAGGTGACTGATACTCGCTGATAACCTCTCGCAGCCCGCCTGACGGATGAGATGCCAGGATCGGGTCTGAAGCAACTATGAATCCGCTATTAATAAAAAAGTAAGAACTCTGTAAG
>NZ_JAENKS010000143.1:0-439 GCF_016598975.1 Campylobacter sp. 2018MI34 | reverse complement strand
TTTATATTTATTCTAAATAACTATTTAGAATTATTTATATTCTTTTACCACACATAATTAAATTGAGCATATCCTGTATGAGTTTTACCATCTTTATCAAACATTCCATTATAGTTTAAGCTAAAATAGAAAGCTTCATTAACAGGAATGATTAGCGAAGTAGTTACAAATTTTTGAACTCTTGGTAGATCAAATGTATCACTTACTTTAACACTACCATATCTAGCCTTAGCTTTTACACTAGGATTGATATTAAACTTAGCTCCAAGTTCTAATGAAGTTTTTAAATTTGGTAACCAATCTCTAAACCATGTAAAGCTTGTTTTAGTAGAGAAGAGATTTAAATAGTTTGCATAGACTCTCTCTCCTCCATTAACTGTAGCTTGACCTATAGTATTTTGCATAGAGAAAGCCTCTGTATAACCTCCTTCATAGGCTA
>NZ_JAENKS010000142.1:0-440 GCF_016598975.1 Campylobacter sp. 2018MI34 | reverse complement strand
ATGTCCCACCCTACAAGCGGATGAGTCTGAATGACTTCATTATTCTTTTCCATCATGCCCCCTAATTCGTGTTACTAGACAACGGTTTTCGAGGTTCAATGCGTTTTTTTCTGAAGCAACTTCAGTATACCAATTAATAAGGCTATTCACTGCGTTTTTAAAGAGACCGGAGGATAAATTTCTCTTTTTAAGAATTATATGAACAATAAAGCGGCAGTTCATTCATATTTTTTTAGGATGTTGTGCAATTATTTTGACGGTCAGGCGAAATATTCATCAGTTGCGCAAATAAAAAAGCCGGGGCGACCCGGCAAACATACATCACTGCATATCATTTTTTATTCATTGATGAACCAGTCATCAGCGCTCTCCCAGGTCTCCTGGAGAATCTCGCTAATGCGTTCTTTGTCCTCTTTTGATGCGCCAATGACGGACAAGTT
>NZ_JAENKS010000141.1:0-440 GCF_016598975.1 Campylobacter sp. 2018MI34 | reverse complement strand
CCTCGTTCCTGATCAGCTCGGCGCGTTCGCGCGGCACCAGGCGGGCGAGCTTGAACGGACCGGAACCCGCGGGCTCCGAGGCGAACTTGTTCCAGTCCCTGCCGACCTTCTCCCATTGTGCCGGGCTCGAGATCAGGAACCACAACAGCTGATAGGGAAACAGCGAATCGACCGCCTTGGTCTTCATCTCGACCGCCATGTCGCCGGCCTTGCGATAGCTCGCCAGGCTCGGCAGGCGCGGCCGGACCTGCACGGACTGGCGCGTGTCGAACTGCGGGCAGTCCTTGTTGAAGATCTTGTCGAGGTTCCAGATCACCGCGTCGGCGTTGAAGGCCGAGCCGTCGTGGAACTTCACGCCGTCGCGCAGCTTGAAGGTCCACAACGTCTTGTCGGATTCGCTGACAGACCATTCCGTAGCGAGACCCGGGATCATCTTGCCC
>NZ_JAENKS010000140.1:0-440 GCF_016598975.1 Campylobacter sp. 2018MI34 | reverse complement strand
GAGCTGATGGTGTGCGGCAAAATACCCAGTTCGATAGCGCGTTTTGCCACCGCAAAGCTCAGGCTGGCCGTACCGTGACCCACGTCCAGACGCACGCCGCGTTGCAGCGCACGCGTGACAGATGCGCGCAGCTCGCCCTGCGGCGTCAGAATACGGTTTGGTTTACCGTTGTAGCAGTGGGTAATAATATCGCCTGCGCTCAGGCGTTCGGCGATCTCATCGAGATTCGGCGGGTTGTTGCCAATGTGCACCATCAGCGGCAGGTCGCCGTTCTCTGTTTGCATCGCTTTGGCACGATCCAGCGGCGTGATGCCGTTTTCACCTACCACGCTGCTGCTCATGCGTGCCTTCAGGCCGACAATAAAATCAGGGTGGCGTTTCACCGCCTGGCGCACCGCATCGGCGTCAATGTTGGCCATGTTGGCCAGCTCGTTCTGGGC
>NZ_JAENKS010000139.1:0-440 GCF_016598975.1 Campylobacter sp. 2018MI34 | reverse complement strand
CTTTAATCACGCCTGGCAATGCGTAACGCGCCTGAGTATGGGTAGTGGCAATATAGAGCGAGCCTTTATCCGGCCAGGTATGCTCGCCGGCGACCGACTTAATGGCATCGACTTTGGAAAGCACCTCACGCGCAATACGAATAATCTCCTGGCCTGCGGGCGTCACCTGAGTCAGATGCTTACCGCTGCGGGCGAAAATCTGGATGCCAAGCTCATCTTCCAGCATCCTAACCTGCTTGCTGATCCCCGGCTGGGAAGTATACAACCCCTCAGCGGTAGAGGAGACGTTAAGGTTATGATTAACCACTTCAACAATGTAACGAAGCTGCTGCAATTTCATAATACATCATCCAGATTAGCGCCATCAGGCCATCGTTTATCTGCAGACATCATTGGGCTGCTAATACGATTTAATAATAAAAAAGGTGTTAACTATAACC
>NZ_JAENKS010000138.1:0-440 GCF_016598975.1 Campylobacter sp. 2018MI34 | reverse complement strand
ACTTCATCATGCGCAGGGTCTGCGCCTCCACGGTGGAAGACAACGCGACGACACCAAGCAACGCAACGAGACTGCTCAAAGTTTTACGCATCGCTTTTCCCTCGCCTTCCTTGTCATCCGCCTTCTTGTCATCCTGAGCGTCTCTGTCCGCTCCAGCTTCAGAAACTCGCATCCAGCCCTTTGTAGAAGGTGTTCTGGTAGATCATGTGCGGGCGCATGCCCTTCAGCTTTTTGCTCGAGACCTCGTGCATGTTGATGTTGAGCACGGGCATCCACAGATGTTCGTTCATCACCTTCTGCTGCACCAGGGCGTAGAACTTCGTGCGGTCCTCGGGCGTCAGCGCGGCGCGGCCGTGCTTCAGCCAGTCGTCGGTCTCGGCGTCCTTCCAGTTCATCCGGTTGGGCGTCGGGATGTTGGCCGAGTCGAAATAGATGTTCAT
>NZ_JAENKS010000013.1:0-44580 GCF_016598975.1 Campylobacter sp. 2018MI34 | reverse complement strand
TATTTTATTTGATAATAATAAAGATAGATATTTTGATTTTATGTTAATAAGTGGGGCTAGTGTTAGTGATATTGTAAAGATATTAGATGATTTTAGAGTGATTAAAAGCATAAGGGGGTGAAGGATGTTTTATTAAATATTTTAATATTTTACTAAAATATAATTTTTTATAATAATATAAAGTTATTTATCCAAGGGGTGCTTAGGCTGAGATTATACCCTTAGAACTTGCAAGATAATACTTGCGTAAGGAAGGATAGTTTTGTTAAAAACTCAATTAAGTGATTTATCTTTTAAATTTTATTTCTCATTATTAGCGACTCTAATTTTTGTTATTTTAACAAGTTTAATTATTAGCACAGATATTTTAAGTATTTTTACTGCTTCGTGCGGAATTATTTATGCATTTTTTGCTGGAGCTAAGAAACTAATTTGTTTTATTTTTGGTATTATATATTCTATTTGTTATATTTATATAGCCTATAAAACTAATTTGTATGGCGATGTTATGTTAAATCTTATTTATTTACCTATGAATATATTGGGTATTATACATTGGAAAAATCATCAAAATGAAAATAATTTTGTTAATATTAGAAGCTTAAAATTTAAAAATATTATAATTAGTTTTTGTATAGTTTTAATTTTAACAATTTTATATGGATTTTTTTTAGAAAAAATTAATACTACATTTGCGTATCTTAATAGTTTTGCTGTTGTTGCTCAAATTGTTGCATTTTATTTACAAGTAAAACGATATATTCAAAATTACTTATTAGTTACTTTAGCTAATATTACTAATGTTTTAATTTGGTTTTTAATTTTTGAACATTCTAAAGAAAATATAGCTCAACTTTTAAATATGATTATTTTTTTAATTATTGGTTTATATTATTATTTTATATGGAAAAAGAGTTATAATGAAAGCTTATATACTTGCTAATGGTGCTTTTCCTAAAAAGAAATTTTTAATTAATGAGTTAAAAAATGCACCTTTTATTATAGTTTGTGATGGAGCAATTACACATATTGATCGTTTGGGTATTAAAGTAGATGTAATTATAGGTGATTTAGATAGTATCGATAAAAAGCTAAAAGAAAAATATTTTGAAAAAATTGTTTATATTCAAGAACAAATGAGCAATGATTTATCTAAAGCTTTTTATTATGGTTTAAATTTAGGTTTTAATGAATTTGTAATTTTAGGAGCTACTGGTAAAAGAGAAGATCATACTTTAGGGAATATCTCTTTATTACTTTTATATGCTAAAGCTTGTAAAAATGTTATTATGAAAAGTGATTATGGCGAATTTGAAGTTGTTAAAACTCCCTGTAAGATTTCTAGTGTTAAAGGGCAACAAATTTCTATATTTTGTTTTGATCCACATATAAAAATTAGTTCAAAAAATCTTAAATATCCACTTAAAAATTTATCATTACCACTTTTGGCTAGTGCTACGTTAAATGAAGCCTTAAAAGATAATTTTTATATTAAAACAGATAAAGTATGCAAGTTATTGATTTATAAAAAATATATATAAAAATGGTGCGGTTAGCGAGACTTGAACTCGCACATGCGAAGCATACTACCCCCTCAAGATAGCGTGTCTACCAATTCCACCATAACCGCATAAATTTAAAAAAAGCTTCTAAATTTTTAGAAGCTTTTTATAGAAAAGGATTTCCATAAAGAAGTAATAAAGCAATAACTAAAGCATAAATAACTTGCGCTTCGATCATAGCAAGAGCAATAAACATTGTAGTCATTAACTTAGATCCAAGCCCAGGATTTCTAGCTGTTCCTGCTATTGTTGCTGCTGCTGTATTTCCCATACCTATAGCACCACCTAAAGCTGCAACTCCAACTCCTAAACCAGCCGCTAAGACTGAAAATGCTTTAATCCATGCATCCATTGTTCCTTGGATACCTAATTGAGTTGTGGTATTTGTTTCAGCAAAGGCAACTGCTGTTAAAGCACATAATAAAAAAATAGTTTTTTTCATAATAATAAATCCTTTTTATAATTTATAAAATACTAAAATCATAATTTCGGCTTGCGTATCCCTACTTTTAAATGATAAAGTATATTATAAGCTAAAATTATATAATCATTTAACTTTATTTTTATTGAAAATTACTTATCTCAATAAAAATTAAACTTTTTTTTGCTTTAATATTAACATAAAATAAATATTTTGATAAAGGTTATATTTTGAGTTCTAAATTTTCAAAAATAGGTTTTATATTAGCTGTAGCAGGATCAGCTGTTGGTCTTGGAAATGCATGGAAATTCCCAACTTTGGTTGGACAAAATGGAGGTTCGGCTTTTGTTCTTTTATATCTTATCTTAACTCTTGGGGTTGGTTTTGTGATTTTTCTTGCTGAGTTAGCTCTTGGTAAATTAAGCGAAAAAGATCCAGTAAATGCTTATAGAACATTAGCCCCTAAATATAAAAAAGAATGGTCTTTTGCTGGTTTTACTATGATAGCCAATATTTTAATTGTTTCTTTTTATAGTGTGATAATTGGTTGGATTTTAAAATATGTTTTTTTAAGTATTGCTTTTGAACTTCCTTTTGATATTAATTCTGCAAAAGATCAGTTTAGTGAGTTATTGCATAAAGATTTTTTAAGTCAGTTTATTTGTTTTACTTTGGTATTTTTGCTTATTTTTTATATAGTTTCTAAAGGTATTAAAAATGGGATTGAAAAATTAAATATTTGGATGATGCCAACTTTATTTATTTTGCTTATTATGATGCTTGTTTATACAATGAGTAAAGATGGTTTTTATATGGCAGCTAAATTTTTATTTATTCCAGATTTTTCAAAGATTTCCGTTTCTGCTATTTTAGAAGCTTTAGGTATGGCTTTTTTTAGTCTTTCTTTAGGAGTTGGAACTATTGTTACCTATTCGGCTAGCTTGCCTGAAAAAACAAATTTTATTACTAGTACTTTAAATATTATTTTTATTAATATTTTAGTAGGTATTTTAATGGGACTTATAGTTTTTACTTTTATTTTTGAATTTAATGCGGATCCAGCTGTAAGTGGTCCTGGTTTGATTTTTATTTCTTTATCAACCTTATTTTCTAAATTAGGCATTATAGGTTCTATTTTTGCTGTAGCTTTTTTTATATCTTTGATTTTTGCCGGAATTACTTCTGCAGTTTCCATGATAGAACCTTTTGCCTTTTATCTTATTAATACTTATGAAATGAGTCGCAAAAAAGCTCTTGTAATCATTGGAGTTGTTGTATATATTTTAGGTATTCTTTGTATTTTATCTTATCTTAATTTTACTCAAGGATATCTTAGTTTTTTTGGAATGAGTTTTTTTGATATATTAGATTCTTTATCAAGTAAAATTATTATGCCTCTTGGTGGAATTTTGGTAGCCATTTTTGTTGGTTTTATTATGAAGAAAGAAGGTTTAAAAATTCTTTTTAAACCTTCTATGAGAGGAATTTATTTTGAGCTTTGGTATATATTTTTACGTTTTATTTCTCCTTTAGCTGTTATTATTATCATGGTTAGTACATTTATTAGATAAATTATGAGAAATTATTTTAGTAAAATAGGTTTTATTTTAGCAGTGGCTGGAGGCGCAATAGGTCTTGGAAATGCTTGGAAATTTCCAACTTTAAGTGCAGAAAATGGAGGTTTTATTTTTGTCCTTTTATATCTATTTTTTACTTTAACGATAGGTTTTAGTGTTTTTTTAGCAGAAATTGCTATGGGAAGATTAAGTAAAAGTGATTTAGCAAATGCTTATTCAAGTCTTGCTATTAAATATCCTGAAAAATGGCGTTATGCTGGTTTGTTTATGTTGGGAGGAATTTTTGTTCTTTCTTTTTATCTTATGATTATGGGATGGGTTTTAAAATATACTTTTACCAGTATATTTTATTTACCTGTGAATTTAGAAGTGGCAAAGCTTGATTTTATAAACTTAACTAGTGAAAATTTAAGTATTTCTTTATTATTTTATACATTATCTTTTTTCTTGACTTTATTTATTGTTTCTAAGGGTCTGATAAAAGGCATTGAAAAGCTTAATATTATCATAATGCCTAGTCTTTTTTTAATGTTAATTTTTATGTTGATTGTTTGTATCAATTTTGATAATGGGTTTATTAAAGCTTTGAATTATCTTTTTTATCCTAATTTTTCTAATTTTAATTTTCAATCTGTTTTGAAAGCTTTAGGTCTTGCTTTTTTTACCCTTTGTCTTGGTATAGGTTGTATTGTAACTTATTCAGTAGCCTTAAATAAAAAAACGAATTTTATCAAAAGTTCAATTTTTATTGTGTTGATTAATCTTGTGATTTCACTAATGATGGGACTCATAGTTTTTACTTTTATTTTTGAATTCGATGCCAATCCTCACTCTCAAGGTGCTAGTTTAGTTTTTATTTCTTTAATAAGCTTATTTAAACAACTTGGAATTTTAGGTTATTTTTTAGCCTTTATCTTTTTTTTAGCTTTGTTTTTTGCCGGAATTACTTCTGCAGTTTCCATGATAGAACCTCTTGTTTTTTATATGATAAATAATTATAAAATAACGCGTATAAAGGCATTAGTTTTTATAGGATTTATTGTTTATATTTTAGGAATACTTTGTATTCTATCTCTTAATAAAAATTTTTCTTTTTTAAAAGTTAATTTTTTTGAAATTTTAGATAATTTTACTTCAAATTTTTTATTACCTTTAGGAGCAATAACAAGCTCTATTTTTGTTGGTTTTTTTATAGACAAAAAAAGAATTTACAAAATTTTTTGCAAATTTTTAAATAGAAAGATTTTTTTATTTTGGTTATTTTTTGTTCGTTTTATTGCACCTTTGGCAATAATTTTTATTATGTGTTATCAAATTTTTGTATAATGCTTAAGAATTTAGATTTTTAGGGAAAATGTATGGCTAAAAAATTTATAGATGTAATGGATACTACTTTTAGAGATGGTTTTCAATCAATTTATGGAGCAAGAGTTTTAATGAATGATTTTTTCCCTGCTTTAGAAGCTGCAAAAGAAGCAGGGATAACTCATTTTGAATTTGGTGGTGGAGCAAGATTTCAAAGTTTATATTTTTATTTAAATGAAGATGCTTTTTTAATGATGGATAAATTTAGAGAAATTGTTGGAAAAGAAGCAAATTTGCAAACATTATCAAGAGGAGTTAATACTGTTGCTTTAGAAACAGCAAGTAGAGAAATAATTGATTTGCATGCTAAATTATTTGCTAAACATGGAACGACAACAATAAGAAATTTCGATGCTTTAAATGATGTTAATAATCTCAAATTTAGTGCAGAATGTATAAATAAGTATGGATTAAAACATGAGTTGGCTATAACTTTAATGGATTTGCCACCGGGTTGTAAAGGAACCCATGATGTTCCTTTTTATGAAAAAATTCTAAAAGAAATTTTAAAAGAACAAATTCCTTTTTCAAGTCTTTGCTTTAAAGATGCTAGTGGAACTTCAAATCCAAATAAAATTTATGAAACAATTAAAATGGCTAGGAAAATATTGCCACAAGAAACACATATAAGATTTCATACTCATGAAAGTGCCGGAGTAAGTGTTGCTTGCTATTTGGCGGCTTTAGAGGCCGGTGTAGATGGTATAGACTTAGCAGCAGCTCCAGTAAGCGGAGGAACTTCTCAACCTGATATTTTGACAATGCTTCATGCTGTAAAAGGTAGAGATTATGATTTGGGTGGATTAGAAGAAGAAAAAGTTTTAAAATACGAAGAAGTTTTAAAAGATTGTTTAAAAGAATATTTTTTACCTCCTGAAGCCTCTATGACAAATCCTCTTATCTTATTTTCTCCTATGCCAGGAGGTGCATTAACAGCGAATACTCAAATGATGAGAGATAATAATGTTTTAAATAAACTTCCTGAAGTGATTAAAGCTATGCAAGAGGTTGTAGAAAAAGGGGGATTTGGAACCTCAGTTACGCCTGTTTCACAATTTTATTTTCAGCAAGCTTTTAATAATGTAATTTTTGGTCCTTGGAAAAAAATTGCACCAGGTTATGGTAAAATGATACTTGGATATTTTGGAAAAACTCCAGTTAAACCAGATGATGAGATTGTAAATCTTGCCGCAGAACAATTAAATTTAAAACCAACTACAAAATTGGCTATCGATTTAGCAGATGAGGATGAGACAAAAAGTATAGCTTATATTAAAAAAATTCTTAAAGAACATAATATTGAAGAAAGTGAAGAAAATATTTTTATTGTAGCAGCTTGTAAAGAAAAAGGAATAACTTTTTTAAAAGGTGAAGCTAAAGTCAATATTCGCAAAATACAGGATGAATTATCTAAAAATTTATCGTTAAAACAAAATAAATTTGAAGTTTTAGTTAATGGAAATAAATATGATGTTGAAATTAACCCAAAAGATGATAAAGATTTAATTGTTAAAGAAAAAAAAGAAGTTAATTTAAATACACAAAATAATTTTAATAATAAACAAGCAATATCTTCTGAGATTTCTGGTAATGTTTTTAAAATCTGTATTAAAGAAGGAGAAGAAGTAAAAGCAGGACAAAAGATAATGATTTTAGAAGCTATGAAAATGGAAATGGATATTAATTCTCCAAAAGATGGAGTTATCGAGAAAATTTTTGTATCATTAGGTGATAGCGTAAGTGAAGGTCAAATTATTGCAAGTTTTAAATAAATTTTTAAGGAAAAGTTATGAAAAATTTTGATGCATTAGGTTTGGAAAATATAAAAGTATTTTATAATTTAAGCTACGAAGAGTTAAATGAGCATGAAAAAAATAATAAAGAAGGTGAAAGCTGTTTAAATGGTACTTTTTGTGTTGATACAGGGATATTTACAGGGCGTAGTCCCAAAGATAAATATTTTGTCAAACAAGATCCTTCTCAAAACTATATTTCGTGGGGAAAAATTAATCAGTCTATCACAAAAGAATTATTTGAAAAGCTTTTAAAAAAGGCTAAAAAACAATTAAGTGGAAAAAATGTTTATATTCAAGATGCTTATTGTGGAGCTTCTTTAAATTCTAGAAAAAGTGTTCGCTTTGTTACTGAATTTGCTTGGCAAGCCCACTTTGTAAAAAATATGTTTATAAGACCTACAGAAGAAGAATTAAAAAATTTTAATCCAGATTTTATTGTTTATAATGCTTGTAAATGTATTAATGAAGATTTTAAAAAAGATGGTTTAAATTCGGAAGTTTTTGTTGTTTTTAATATAGAGCAAAATATAGCGATTATTGGAGGGACTTATTATGGCGGAGAAATGAAAAAAGGAATTTTTTCTATGATGAATTATTGGCTTCCGCTTGAAAATAAGCTTTCTATGCATTGTAGCGCTAATGTAGGGAAAGATGGTGATGTAGCTTTATTTTTTGGATTAAGTGGCACAGGAAAAACTACACTTTCAACAGATCCTAATAGACAGCTGATAGGAGATGATGAACATGGTTGGGATGATGAGGGAATTTTTAATTTTGAAGGTGGATGTTATGCTAAAACAATTAATTTAGATCCAAATAATGAACCTGAAATTTATGCAGCCATTAAAAAAAATGCTCTTTTAGAAAATGTTGTATTAAGAGAGGATAAAAGTGTTGATTTTGCAGATTCTTCAAAAACTGAAAATACTAGAGTTTCTTATCCGATTGAGCATATTCAAAATCATAAAAAAGACTTAAAAGCAACTCATCCTAGAAATATCATTTTTTTAACAGCTGATGCTTTTGGGGTTTTACCTCCTGTTAGTAAATTAAATAAAGAACAAGCTATGTATTATTTTTTAAGTGGTTATACGGCAAAAGTAGCGGGAACAGAACGCGGAATTACCGAACCACAAGCAACCTTTTCTGCTTGTTTTGGCGAGCCTTTTATGCCACTTCATCCAACCGTTTATGCAAGATTATTAGGAGAAAAAATAGATACATACAAGGTTAATGTGTATTTAATAAACACAGGTTGGAGTGGTGGAAAATATGGGGTTGGTAAAAGAATGAGTATTAAAGCTACAAGAGCTTGTATTAATGCTATTTTAGATGGTAGCATTAATCAATGTGAATTTGAAACTTTTGATGTTTTTAATTTATTAATACCTAAGTCTTTAAATGGTGTTGAAACTACGCTTTTAAATCCTATTAATACTTGGAATAATAAAAATGAATATATTGATACAAGAAATAAATTAGCTATGATGTTTATAGAAAATTTTAAACGTTATGAAGATGTAAAAGAAGGAATTGAATATAGTAAATTTGGTCCTAAATTATAATTTAGCAAAAGTAATTTTACTTTTGCTAAAATTTTTAAAAACCACCTAGCATATGAAAATGAAGATGAAAAACTTCTTGTCCGCTATTTTTTCCACAATTTGTTAAAAGCTTATATCCTTTTTTATCGAGCTCTAAAAGTATTGCTAACTCTTGTATAAAAGAAGTCATTTTTGCCATCAAATTAGGATCAAATTCTTGAAAATCTTTAAAATGTTTTTTAGGAATAATTAAAATATGTATAGGAGCTTTAGGATTAATATCATGAAAGGCTAAAAAATCTTCATTTTCTAAGACTTTATTACAAGGAAGTTCTCCATCAACAATTTTTTCAAAAATAGTTTTTTCACGCATTTTCGTCCTTTATATTTTTCTAAAATTATATCTTAGAATTTTTATTGTGAATTTAAATTTATTTTTATAAAATAATTTAAATTTTTATTATGAAAGTAAGGTAAAAAATTGCAACAAATTATTGAACAAATTAAAAAATGTAGTAATTTAAATGATCTTGAAAATCTTAGAGTTTCAGTTCTTGGAAAAAAAGGTATTCTAACGCAAAAATTTTCAGAGCTTAAGAATATTAATGGAGAAGAAAAAAAAGAATTGGCAAGTATATTAAATAAGCAAAAAGATGAATTCAATCATTTTTTTGCTTTGAGATTAAAAGAATTAGAAGATTTAGAATTAAATGAAAAAATGAAACAAGATGTTTTAAATTTTACTTATTTTGATGAAACTTCTACATCAGGAGCTTTACATCCAGTTCTTAGCACTATGGATAAGATTATAGAATATTTTTTGAATTTAAATTTTAGCATTGAAAAAGGTCCTTTAATTGAAGAAGATTTTTATAATTTTGAAGCTTTAAATTTGCCAAAATCTCATCCGGCAAGAGATATGCAAGATACTTTTTATTTTGATGATAAAAGACTTTTAAGGACTCAAACCTCTCCTGTGCAAATAAGAACTATGTTAAAGCAAAAACCACCTATTCGTATGATAGCACCCGGTGTTGTTTTTAGAAGAGATTTTGATATAACGCATACTCCTATGTTTCATCAAGTTGAAGCTCTTGTAGTAGAAGAGGGACAAAAGATAAGTTTTGCCCATTTAAAAGGCGTATTAGAGGATTTTTTACATTATATGTTTAAGGATATTAATATTAGATTTCGCCCAAGTTTCTTCCCTTTTACAGAGCCTTCTGCTGAAGTTGATATTTCTTGTGTTTTTTGTAAAGGTCAAGGATGTAGGGTTTGTAAAAATACAGGGTGGCTTGAGGTTTTAGGTTGCGGTATTGTGGATCCTAATGTATATAATTTTGTAAATTATAAAAATGTAAGTGGTTATGCTTTTGGGCTTGGTGTTGAAAGATTTGCTATGCTACTTCATCAAATTCCTGATTTAAGATCTTTATTTGAAGGAGATTTAAGATTATTGGAGCAATTTAGATGATAATTACAAGAAGTTGGTTAAGTGATTGGCTTGATATAGAAAAAAAGAATTTAAATGAATTGGTCAATACTTTAAATTCTATAGGGATAGAGGTTGCTAATGCTTATAGATCAAGAGTTCCTGATAAAATTGTTGTAGGTTTTGTTAAAGAAAAAATTAAACATGAAAATTCTGATAAATTAAGTATTTGTCAAGTAGATGTTGGAAGTGAGATTTTACAGATTGTATGTGGTGCTTCCAATGTAGCACAGGGACAATTTGTAGCTGTGGCTTTAATTGGGGCTTTAATGCCAAATGGTATGATGATAAATAAGACAAAGCTTAGAGGGGTAGATTCTTATGGAATGCTTTGTTCATCTGTTGAATTAGGTTTTGCTAAAATTAATGACGGAATTTTAGTTTTAGATGAGAGTATAGGTAAATTAGAGTTAGGTCGAGCTTTAAACGAGTATAGTATTTTTAATGATGATTTGATTGAGGTTGAATTAACTCCCAATAGAGGGGATTGCTTAAGTATTTATGGTATAGCAAGGGATTTGGCAACTGCTTGGGATTTAGATTTAAAAAAGCTTTCTGTCTTTAAAGAAGAAGAAAATGTTTTGGGTATCGGTAGAATTTTAAGACTTCAGTCTGAAAAAAACCTTAATAGCTTGTTTAATTACAGAGCTATTGAAATTAAAGAAAATATAACACTTGGACTTTTATATAGTTTAAGATTAGCTCAGGCAGGAGTCTTAAAAACAAATACAATTGAAAATTTTCTTTTTTATACAACTTATTCAACCGGAGTACTTTTTAATGCTTATAATTTTAATGAATTAAGTAAAGAAGGCGAAGAATTAACTTTTAATTTAAGTAAAGAAGCTAATGGGGTTACAAAAGTTTCTTGTAATAATCAAATATTAGGAATAAGCGGTATATATCAAGAGAAGAAGTTAAAATGTGATATAGAAACAAAAATTATTATCATAGAAGCAAATTATACAGATCCTTTTATAATAGCTAATGCAAAAAATGTTTATAAAGAGCAAGATAATGATGTTTTTTATAGAAGTTTTAGAGGAAGTGAGCCAAAACTTAATCTAGGAATGGATTTTTTATTAAAGATATTTAAAACTATTCCAAGTATAGTTATTTATAGTAGCTCTCAACAAATTTCAGAAGAGAAAGAAATTCCTAGTATTTCTTTAAATATTGAAACTATAAACAATATCATAGGACAAGCTATTGATAAGGATGAGATTTTAAAAATTCTTAAAAAATTAGGTTTTGAAATTATTTTTTTCGCAGAAGGCCTGGTAAATGTTAAACCTCCTATTCATAGACCAGATATTAAAAATTTGGCTGATATTTGCGAAGAAGTTGTTAGAATCATAGGGATAGATAATATAAAATCTAAGAATTTAAATTTTATTGAAAAAAATAGATTAAATTTAGTTCATAAAGATTATAAAAAACTTTTAGATTTAAGATTAAAAGCTGTTAATAATGGCTATTTTGAAAGTTTGCACTTTATTTTAGATAGTGAAGATGAGCTAAAAGATTTTGGTTTTAATCCTATAAAATTAAAACTTATTAATCCTATAAATCAAGAATTAAATACCTTAAGAACTACGCTTTTAAATCATCTTGTAAATGCAGCAAGCTTAAATATTAAAAATTCAAAAAAACTAGTTAAACTTTTTGAAAGTGGAATAGTATTTAATCAAGATAATCAAGAATTAAATCATATAGCTTTTATACATTCAGGTTATAAAGAAGAGAGTAAAATTTCTAATAAAGCAAAACCTAATTTAGTTAATTTTTACGATTTCTTGCTTGATATTAAAAATATTATAGGAGATTTTAAACTAGTTGCTTCTAATTATGCTTTTTTGAGTCCTTATGAACAAGCTGATTTATATATTAATGATATTAAAATTGGATTTATAGGAAGATTGCATTTAAAGATTGAAAATGCAAGATCTTTACTTAAAACTTATGTGTGTGAGCTTGATGTTGATGCTATTAATTTTAAAGAAAAAAAAGCTAAAATTTATTCCAAATTCCCAAGTATTCATAGAGATTTAAGCATTTTAATTCCTAAGAATTTTTCTTATGATAAAATTAAAACTTGCATAGAAAAATACCATTTTGATATTTTAGAGAGTTTTAGAATCGTTGATCTTTATACAGATGAAACCTTGCAAGATAAATATAGTCTTACTATATCTTTTATTTTTAGAGATAAGGAAAAAACTTTAGAAGATAGTGAAGTTGTTTCGTGTATGGATAAAATTTTAGAAGGTTTAAAAGATTTAGGTTTGCATTTAAGATGAAAGTTCACCCTTTAGGGTTTTTTAATAAAGAATTAGAAGATATTGCTTCTGATAAAAGCATTTCTCAGCGTTTTGCTATTTTTTCCTTACTTGCTAAAGAATCAAGTATAGCTAAAAATTATCTTTTAGCAGAAGATTCTTTAGGAACTTTAACTATACTTAAAGCCTTAGGGGCTAAAGTTGAGATTGAAAATACTTGGGTTAAAATTACCCCACCTACTACCTTAATCACTCCTTGTAATGTTTTAGATTGTGGTAATTCTGGAACAACGATGCGTTTGTTAATAGGATTATTAAGTGGAATACCCGGCTTTTTTGTTTTAAATGGAGATAATTCTTTAAATAAGCGTCCTATGGATAGAATTTGCAAGCCTCTTAAGAAAATAGGAGCAAAAATTTATGGGCGTGAAAATACAAGTTTTGCTCCACTTTGTATACAAGGAACAAAATTAAAATCTTTTGATTTTAAAAGTAAAATTTCTTCAGCTCAACTTAAAACAGCAATGATTTTAGCCGGTTTTAATGCAGATTCAACTTCTTTTTATAAAGAAGAAGAATTAAGTAGAGATCATAGTGAAAATATGTTAAAAGCTATGAATGCACCAATTAATATAAGTAAAGATCATTTAGAAATTAAAATTAATCCTTTAAAAAGCCCCTTAAAAGCCTTAAATATTACTATACCTAATGATCCATCTTCAGCATTTTATTTTGCATTAGCAGCACTTATATTACCTCATTCTTCTATTTGTTTAAAAAATATTTTACTTAATAAAACACGTATTGAAGCGTATGAGATCTTAAGAAAAATGGGAGCCAAAATTACTTATAAAATTAATAAAAGAGATTTTGAGGATATTGGTGAAATTTATGTTGAAAGTAGTCAGTTAAAAGCCATAGAAATTAAAGAAAATATTTCTTGGCTTATTGATGAATTGCCAGCCCTTGCTATAGCTTTTGTTTTTGCCAAGGGTAAAAGTAGGGTAAGAAATGCCAAAGAATTAAGAGTAAAAGAAAGTGATCGCATAAAAAGTATTGTAATAAATTTAAAAAAATGTGGTATTGTAGCTAAAGAATTGTATGATGGTTTTGAAGTTGTATCGGGTTCGCCTAAAAAAGCTATAATTGAAAGCTTTAATGATCATCGTATTGCAATGGCTTTTGCTATTTTAGGTTTAATGTGTGGAATTGAGATTAAACAAAGTGAGTGTATTAAAACTTCTTTTCCAAATTTTAAGGATATTTTAAAAAATTTAGGAGCACAAATTGAAGATTGAATTAGCTGAAAATTATGGTTTTTGTTTTGGAGTAAAAAGAGCAATTAAAAAAGCAGAGCAAATTAAAAATGCTGCAACAATTGGACCATTGATTCATAATAATGAAGAAATTATGCGCCTTAAGAAAAAATTTAATGTTAAAACCCTTAATGATGTTAAAGAACTTAGCGATGAAAAAAGAGCTATTATAAGAACTCATGGTATTACAAAACAAGATTTAGAAAATTTAAAACAAAAAGAAATTGAAATTTTTGATGCTACTTGTCCTTTTGTAACAAAACCTCAGCAAATTTGTGAAAAAATGAGCAAGGATGGTTATGAAGTCGTTATTTTTGGAGATGAAAATCATCCAGAAGTAAAAGGAGTAAAAAGTTATGTAAGTACTAAAGCTTATGTTGTACTAGATAAAAAAGAATTAGAAAATATTAATTTTTCTAATAAAATAGCTGTAGTGTCTCAAACAACTAAAAAAGTAAAAGATTTTATGGAAATTGTAAATTTTTTAATTTTAAAAGTAAGAGAAGTAAGAGTCTTTAACACTATATGCGATGCAACCTTTAAAAATCAAGAAGCTATTGCAAAACTTTCTAAAAAAAGCGATATTGTTATTATTGTAGGTGGAAAAAATTCTTCTAATACTAAGCAACTTTTTTTGATTGCAAAAAATTATTGTAATGATAGTTATTTGATAGAAACTAAAGATGAGCTAGATAAAAAATGGTTTAAAAATAAAAAATTATGCGGTATTAGTGCTGGAGCTAGTACTCCTGATTGGATTATTCAAGAAGTTGTAAACGAAATTAAGTCTTTTGAGATTCAATAAAATGGAATTATTTTTTTAAATAAAGAAAAAATTAGTATTAATTTATAAAAAATAAGATACAATTCATAAATTTAAATATTAAAAAGGAACCCTATGATTGAGGTAGAGAAAAAGATTCAAAAAGATAATGAAATTTTTGATGACGAAGATTTTGAACAACTTTTAGAGGCATTTGATAAATCAAATAAAGAAACTATAACAGAAGGTGTTATAGTTGGTATTAAAGATAATGAAGTCTTTATAGATATAGGAGAAAAATCAGAAGGAATTTTAGAACTTAGTGAAATTCAAGATAAGAATTCTGATTTGTTATTTAAAATAGGTGATAAAATAAAAGTTGCTATCATTGGGTCACGCAATGGAAAATCTTTAATATCTCATAGTAAAGCTTTAAGAAAAGAAAAAGTAATTTGGTTTATTGAAAACTATAAAGAAGATCAAGAAAGTATTTTTGAGGTTAAAATTATAGGAAAAAATAAAGGCGGTCTTATAGCTATTGATAAAGATAATGTTGAATTTTTTCTACCTAAATCTCAGTATGGTTTTAAAGAAAATGCTAATGTTTTAAATAAAACTTTTAAAGTTAAAATTATCAAAATTGATAAAGAAAATCAAAGTATTGTTGTTTCTAGAAAAAAGATTTTAGATGAAGAAAGAAAGAAAAGAAAAGAAACTATTTATAATATTACTCAAACACAAGATCTTATAGAAGGAGTTATTAAAAAAATAACGACTTATGGAATGTTTGTTGATGTTGGAGGAATTGATGGACTTGTGCATTATAGTGAAATTTCGTATAAAGGTCCTGTAAATCCAAATCTTTTTTATAAAGAAGGTGATAAAGTTCCAGTTAAGGTTATAAAATACGATAAAGATAAAAAGCATCTTTCTCTTTCTATTAAAGCTGCTTTACCAGATCCTTGGATGGAGATAAAAGATAATTTAGAAGTTGGAGATACTATTAAGGTTGTAGTATCAAATATAGAATCATATGGATCCTTTGTTGATTTAGGCAATGATATAGAAGGTTTTTTACACATTAGTGAAATCTCTTGGGATAAAAATATTAAAACACCAAAAGACTATCTTAGCAAGGGACAAGAAATTGATGTTGAAGTGATTGAAATAAATCCAGAAGAAAGACGTTTAAGGGTATCTTTAAGAAATTTATTAACAAAACCTTTTGAGAATTTTATCAAAATGTATAAAAGTGGTGATATTGTAGAAGGTGTAGTTACTTCTATTACTTCATTTGGTGCTTTTGTTAAATTTGATTCTATAGAGGGACTTTTACATAATGAAGATGCTTCTTGGAATAGAAATATCAAATGTAAAGATTTGTTTAAAAGTGGAGATAAAATAAAAGTTAAAATTATTAAAATAGATACAGAAAATCAAAAAATCTCTTTAAGCGCAAAAGAATTGACTCAAAGCCCTGTTCAAAGTTATGCTAAAGAACATAAAGTAGGAGATATAGTCAAAGGCATTGTTAGAGATATAAAAGAATTTGGTGTTTTTGTTGAACTTAGTGAAGAAGTCGATGCTTTAATCCATAAAGAAGATATTAATATTTCAGATTTTGAAAAATTAAAAATTGGAGATGAAGTTGAAGCAAGTATTGCTTTTATTGATGAAAAGAAGAATAGAATTCGTTTAAGTGTGAAGAATTTATTAAAAATAAAAGAAAGAGAAGCTTTAAATGAAATTAATAATAATGACAAAATTACTTTAGGTGATATTATAAAAGATCATTTATCATAATGAAGCAGTATTTCCTTATAGGATTTTTAGGTTTTTTCTTACTGATTTTACTTGTTGCTGTTTTCTTTTTGTTGTGGAGTTTTAAATCAAATATAGATTTTACTCCGCAATTTATGCAAGATAATAAAATTCAAGCAATTTCTACTAATAACAACCCTACTTGGCAAGAAGAAGTTGCTAATTGGGTCTCAAAAGATTATACTCCAGCAGCAGAACAATTTAGCATGCATTTTGAGGCTGATATAAGCGATTTTAAGGAAAAAAGTAAGTACTATCAATTAATAATTAATAAATATGATATTTATTCTATATTTTGTTTAAAACAAACTCTTAATTTTTTTAATATTGATTATTTTTTATTAAAATCAAATGATAATCCAGAGATTTTTTTAAATACTGATAATAAAACCTTAATTGAAAATATTATTAATAAATTAAAAGAATATAAAATTAATGCTAAAGCAAAGGAAATATGGTTATAAACTATTATTTTAAGGATTTTTTTGGCACTAATAGATTTAATTAATGCATCAAAAAGATTTGATGAAAGAATTATTCTTAATGAAGCAAATTTTAGTGTTTGCGAAGGTGAAAAAATTGCCATAATAGGTAAGAATGGACAAGGAAAATCTACTTTTTTAAAAATCATTTTTGGAAATTTATCTTTAGATAGTGGAAGAGTTTTAAGGCAGAATGGAAAAACCATAGCAATGCTTTCCCAACAGGTCGATTTTGAACTTAATTTAAGTGTTAATGAATTAATTCATAAAGAACTTAAAGAAATTTATGATACTTTAAATGAGTATGAAAATTTACAAGATAAATTATCTAAAGATCCTTGCAATAAAACTTTATTAAAAAGAATTGATGAACTTATAAATTTGATTGATAGTAAAGATGCTTGGAATATTGATCAAAAAATTCATAGAATTTTAAATGAATTAAAGCTATTGGAATTTAAAGATCAAATGGTTTGCTCTTTAAGCGGAGGAGAGATTCGTAGAGTTGGTCTTAGTATTCTCTTGCTTAAAAATCCTGATATACTTCTTTTAGATGAACCAACCAATCATTTAGATGTTTATATGACAAGTTTTTTAGAGGATATGCTTAAAAAATCTAAAATGTGTATTATTTTTATTTCGCACGATAGATATTTTATAGAAGAAATAGCACATAAATGTGTCGAAATAGAAAATGGCAATATTAATGTTTTTGAAGGAGGATATACAAATTATTTAGATAAAAAAGCTCAAATCCTTCAAAATCTTTCAAAAAATTATGAAAATTTATTAAAGCAACTCAAAAGTGAAGAAGAATGGTTAAGAAAAGGTGTTAAGGCAAGACTTAAACGAAATCAAGGTCGCAAAGAAAGAATTTTAAAAATGAGAGAGGAAGCTAAGAAAAATCCTGCAATTATAAATCGTCTTAAACTTGAAATTCAAAGAGCAAGTCAAATAAATTCAAATCAAAATTCAAACCGCAAGAAAATGCTTTTTGAACTTGAAAATATTAGTAAAAATATAGGTGAAAAGGTTCTTTTTAAAGATTTTAGTGCAAGAATTTTGCAAAATGAACGTATAGCTATAGTTGGTAAAAATGGTTGTGGCAAATCAACATTTTTAAAGATTCTTATGGAGCAAGTTTTAAGTGATAGCGGGAAGATTAAAAAAGGAGATATAAAAATAGGGTATTTTGATCAAGCAAGAACGCTTTTAAATTCAGATAAAACTCTTATTGAAATTTTTTGTCCTAATGGAGGTGATAGAGTTTTAGTTAAAGGCAAAAATATGCATATTTATGGTTATTTAAAGCATTTTTTATTTCCAAAAGAATTTTTAGATAAGCCTGTAAGCGTATTAAGTGGTGGAGAGAAAAATCGCGTCGCCTTAGCTTTGCTTTTTACTAAAGAATATGATGTTTTAATTTTAGATGAGCCAACAAATGATCTTGATATTTCAACAATTAATATTTTAGAAGAATATCTTTTAGATTATAAAGGCGCTATTTTATTTGTTTCTCATGATAGATATTTTGTTGATAAAATTGCTAATAAAATTTATGCTTTTGAAAAAAATGGCAAAATTAATATAGAGTATATGACTTATACAGAATATTTAGATAATGAAAAAGAACTTAATGAAATTGAAGAGTATGAAAAAGAATTTAAAAAAGAAAATCCAGTATCCAACAAAGAGAAAACAAGTAAAAAATTAAGCTATAAAGAAAATGAAATTTTAAAAACTTATCCTGATAAAATTGAGATTTTAGAAAAAGAAATTAATAAACTCCAAAATTCTTTATCAAATCCCAAGCTCTATAAAGAAATAGGCATTGAAAAACTTTATGAAGAATTGACGCAAGCACAAAATGAGCTTAAAATTCTTGAAGAAGATTATTTTAAAGTGCTAGAAAAAAGTCAAAATTAAATTTATCATTAGTGTTTTTAAGAGTGAAAATAATTGATTGATCTTAAATTTATTGTATTGTAAAAATTTTTTAACAATATTTTAAAAAGCATTTTTTATTATTTTATATTAACCTTTTAAAAGTAAAACTAAGATAGAATTTACGATCTTAAGGAGTATTATATGGTTTTAATTGCAATTTTATGTTTTTATACTGCAATTTTTTCTTTGGTTTCTTATATACAAATTCAATTTTTAGAAAAACAAAAATTCAATAAAGCTTTAGTTTTAGATGATGAGACTTATAAAGATGCAGCAAATATAGCAATTGAAAATGAAAAATTTAAAATATTTTCCAATTTTTATACATTAATTATTAATATACTTTGGCTTACATTTGGGCTTTTGTATCTTAAAAAATTTATTATTAGTTCTAATTCCATATTAGAAAATACTTTATTTTTGCTTCTTTTTTTACTTATAACAAGTTTATTAAATTTACCACTTAGTTTATATGAAAATTTTGTTAAAAATAAAAAACAAGGTTTTTCAAATATGACTTTAATGCTTTTTATTAAAGATAGTGTAAAATCTTTAATTTTATTTGTAATTTTTGGCTTTTTGATTCTTTATGCTTTATTGTTTTTTTATAATTATTTTGGGACTTTTTGGTGGATAGTAGCTTTTATATTTTCTTTTATAATTATTTTAGGCATAAATGTTATTTATCCTATTTTGATTGCACCTTTGTTTAATAAAATGCAAAAACTTAACGATGAAAATTTATTAAATAAGATTACAAATTTAATGCATAAATGCGGTTTTAGTGTTAATGGAATTTATGTAATTGATGCAAGCAAAAGAGATAAGCGCTTAAATGCTTACTTTGGAGGTCTTTTTAAAAGTAAAAGAGTTGTTTTATTTGATACGCTTTTAAAAGCTTTAAATCAAAAAGAATTATTAGCTGTTTTGGGACACGAATTAGGACACTTTGTGCATAAAGATATAATTAAATCTTTATTTATGAATGCTTTAGTAATGTTTGTTTTATTTTTTCTCTTTGCTAATTTACCAGATTTTGTTTATGAAGAGAGTCATTTAACAGAAATTAATGCTGGAGTATTTGTGCTTTTATTGCTTTTTGGAAATGTTTTTAGCTTTATTATCGCTCCTTTGATTAATTTATTGAGTAGAAATAATGAATTTAAAGCTGATCAATATGGTGCTAAAATGACTTCAAAAGAGGACATGAAAAGTGCTTTAATTACACTTGCAAAAGAAAATAAAGCTTTTGTAAAATCAAGCCCTATTTATACTTTTTTTCATTTAAGTCATCCAAGTATTAGTGATAGACTTAAGGCTTTAAATTGAGGATAAAGCAAGCATTAAATTTAGCTAAAGAATCCTTAAAAGATCACAAAAATGAAGCTGTTTTCATTTTATGCGAATATTTAAAAAAAGATAAAATTTGGCTTTATTTAAATGAAGAATTAGAATTTGATGAAAAACCTTATTTTGATTTGATTTCTCGTTTTAAAAAAGGAGAGCCTTTTGAATATATTTTTAAAAAGGCTTATTTTTATAATTTTGAATTTTATGTAGAAAATGGAGTATTAATCCCAAGATATGATAGCGAGATTTTACTTGTAAAGCTTATTGACTTATGTAAAAAAAATAATTTTAAAAATATTTTAGAAATAGGTTTTGGGAGTGGAATTTTAAGTATTATTTTGGCTAAAGAATTAAGCCTTAAAATTACTGCTTGTGATATTAGTACTAAGGCTTTAGAGATTGCTAAGAAAAATGCTAAAATTCACAAAGTAGATCATTTAATTGATTTTATTTTGTGTGATTTTAGAGATTTAAAATATAATAAATTTGATCTTATTTTTTCAAATCCTCCTTATATAAAAAATGATTATAAGCTTGATAAGTGGGTTCTTAATGAACCAAAAGAAGCTTTATTTGGAGGAGAGAAAGGATATGAAATTTTAGAAGAAATAATAAAATTTAGTTTTTCAAATAATGTGAAATATTTAGCTTGTGAATTTGGTTATGATCAAAAAGAAATTTTGCAAGAAATTTTAAATAAAAATTTTTATCAAAGTCAGTTTTTTAAAGATGAAAGAGGTTTTAATAGAGCTTTTTGGGCAATTTTAAAAGGAGAAATTAATGAAAGCAATTAATCTTTTTTTACTCAGTGCACTTATAGGTATTGAATTAATTCTTGGAATTATTGTTGCACCAACTATTTTTTATCCTAAAGATATTATAGGAGAAGGAATTTTGAGTCATTTTCAAAGCGGATTAATGATGACTCATATTTTTATAAAATTTGGTTATATTTTACTCTTTATATCGTTTTTTAATTTTTTTTATGAATGTTATAGTTTTTTTAAAAATAAAATAAAATTTCAAATTAGATTTTCAAAATTAATACTTTCTTTATTGATTTTAATTTTAAGTTTATTGTTTGTTTTTTATTTTAGTGATTATATAGCAGAGCAACAAAGAATTTTAGGTGATCAAGTGATACAAAATAATGAGTTTAAAAGTATGCATTCAGCTAGCGAGGTTGTGTTAAAAATTATTATTATAATGCAAATTATTTTGTATTTTTTAAGCTTCAAGATAGAAAAAAATACTAAAATAATATAAATTTAATTAAAGGAGGAACTATGAAAATCAATAATGCCAGTGTAATGCAGCAAAATCATTATTTAGATAATGCTCAAAAATCCTCTGAAAAAGCCTTAGGGAATATCGCTGCTGCTAGAGCTATTAGTGGAGTTGATGGTTCTAATTTAGCTATCGCTGATTCTTTAAGAACAAATGCTAGCACTATAGATCAAGGTGTTGCTAATGCTTATGATGCTATAGGTGTTTTGCAAATAGCTGATGCAAGTTTAAATAGCATTTCTCAAAGTGTGGATAAATTAGGTGAACTTTCAGTAAGAATGAATAATGCAGCTTTAAATGATAATCAAAAATCAATGCTAAGAACTGAAGCATCACGTATTCAAGAATCAATTGATAATTCTTTTAATAATGCAAATTATAATGGTAAAAATGTATTTCAAAGTATGGATTTTGTAGTTGGAAGTGGAAATGAAAATTTTAATTTAAATGCTTTAAATACGAAAGATTTAAGTATTGATGATCCTGAAAGTATTGCGAATTTCAAAGATCAGCTTGGAACTTTAAGATCAGAAATTGGTTCAGGTATTAACGCTTTAACTTCAAATATTAATGCTAGCGTGCAAAATAGCATTAATGCTAAGTCTTCTGAAAGTAATTTATTAAATAATGATTTAGCAAAAAATATAAATGATTTAAATCAATCATATTTAAAAGAAAATGCTTCTGCATTTATAGCAGCACAATCAAATATGATGTTACAAGCCAAACTTGCTAGCTTATTAAGTTAAAAAAAGAGTCCTTTTTATGGACTCTTAAATAAAATACTTCCAAGTCTTACCATATTAGAGCCACATTTAATAGCTAATTCAAAGTCATTGCTCATACCCATAGAGCAAATTGTAGCTTTGTGTTTTTTTAAATTTTCATAAATTTTATAAGCTTGTTCAAAATCTTTAGCAATTTGTTTTTTATCATCACTATGAGAACCCATACACATAATTCCACATAAATTTAAATGAGAGCATTCTTCTTGAATTTGAAGATATTCTTCTAAGGCTTTATTAGGTTCTATCCCTTGTTTGGAGTCTTCTTTAGCTATATTGATTTCAAGTAAAGTATCTAGAGTATAATCTAATTTTTTATTAACTAATTTAGCCATTTCAATTCCATTGCAAGATTGCCAAAGATGAGGTTTTTGACGGATTAAAAGATTAATTTTATTACTTTGAAGATTTCCTATAAAATGCCATTTTATATCTAAATTTTCTTTATCAAGTTCTTCTTTTTTTGCTTTTAAAGCTTGAATACGATTTTCCCCAAATTCTTTAATACCTAATTTATAAAAATGTTCAATAGTTTTAGCATCAACATATTTACTTGCACCAATTAAGCGAATATTTTGTGTAAGTTTTAGTATCTTTTCTAAATTCATTAATTTTCTTTCAATCTCCATCCTAAATAAGCACATAAAAGCGAAAGTAAAAAGATAAGGTCAAGTTCTAAATTTTTAAAACCAATAAAACTAATAGAAGTAGCACTATATAAAAATCCACCCATAGCACCATACATACAAAGAGTACTTAAAGTCCCATTTTCAGCCATTTTTTTACAAGGACAAATTTTATAAACCTTCTTTTTTGTTTTATTTTTTAATTTAAGTCCTAGCAGAGCAAAACAATTTAAAAAAACAAAAATACATAATAAAACAAAATCTAAACTCAATGAAAATACCTTAACCAACTTGGTAAATGAAGAATTTCTTCTTGTAAAGTACTTTCTTTTCCGTGTCCAGGTAAAAGACGAAAGTCTTCTTTATAAAGTAGAACTTTTTCTAAGCTTTCTTTCATATTTTGAGCATTAGAATAAGGAAAATCCCATCTTCCTATGCTTCTATAAAATAAAAAATCTCCACTAAACATTAATTTTTCACCTTTTACTTCTATCATAGAACAACCTGGAGTATGACCAGGTAAAAAATGAAATTTAAAAAAAATGCCATTAATGTTAATGTCATCTTCATTTTCAATTAAAACATCAGCTTCGCTTTTTTCAAAGCCTTGATTAAAAGGATCTTGAAGAAAAAATGCATCTAGTTTATGAATATAAATAGGAATATTAAATTTCTTTTTAACTTTAGCATTATCCCATATATGATCATAGTGTCCATGAGTATTTAAAATAGCTATAGGATTTTTAATATTTTTTTCTATAAATTCTAAAGCCCCCATGCCAGGATCTATAATAAATTCACCAATATTTGTGTTTAAAATATAGCAATTTGTTTCATAAGGACCACAGGCTTGTTTAATAATTTGCATTTTTATCCTTTTAGTTTTTTAAATTATATAATATTTGAGTTATTTTTAAAATTTTTAATCTTTTTTAATGAATTTATATTTTTTTGATTTTGCTTAAATAATACTTTTTGTTTTGTTTGATTTTTTATATCTGATTTGAATTAAAAATTAATTTTTATTAAAGATTTAAAAATTTAAATTTATATTTTTATTAAGCTTATTTATATTTTTTTGTAAATCAAATTCTTTTTAAAGATATGAATTTTGCTTATGTTATAATTATGGCAATTTTAAAAGGTATAAAACTTATGGATTATGAAAAATTAACGCAAAAAATTTATGAATTTATAAAAGAAAGAATTAAAAATGCTAATGCAAAAGGTGTGGTGCTTGGTTTAAGCGGAGGAATTGATTCAGCATTGGTAGCAACACTTTGTAAAAATGCTTTAAAAACTAATATTTTTGCTCTTTTAATGCCGAGTAAATATTCAAATGAACAAAATTTACAAGATGCCCTTAAACTTTGTAAAGATCTAGATATAGAATATAAAATTATAAAAATTGATAAAATTTTAACTTCGTTTTTAGAACAAAGTCAAGATATAAACAAAATTAGAATGGGTAATTTATGTGCTAGAATTCGTATGAGTTTGCTTTATGATTATTCTGCATTAAAAGAATGCTTAGTTGCTGGAACTTCAAATAAAAGTGAGTTAATGCTTGGTTATGGAACTATTTATGGAGATTTAGCTTGTGCTTTTAATCCTATAGGAAATTTTTACAAAAGTGAAATTTATAACTTAGCTACTTTTTTAAATTTAGATCAAGTTTTTATACAAAAAGCTCCAAGTGCTGATCTTTGGGTTGGACAAAACGATCAAGAAGATTTAGGTTTTTCTTATGAAGAGATTGATCAAGGTTTAAAAGCTTTAGAATTAAATGATAAGGAAAAAATATTAAGCTTAAATCCAGAATTAGTTTCTATGCTTAAAGAAAGAATGACAAAATATGCTTTTAAGAGAGCTTTGCCGGAAATATTTAATGACTTGGCTTGATAGGTATTTTTTTAAACCATCTTTTTGGCAAAAGTGTTTAGCTTTTCTTTTGCTTCCTATTAGTTTTTTATATGCTTTAGTGGCTATTTTAAATTTATATTTTAGAAAAAAAATAGATTTTAAAAAACCTATTATTAGTGTAGGGAATTTAAGTTTTGGAGGCAATGGAAAAACTCCGGTATGCAAAGCTATTTCTAAAGAATTTAAAGGAGTTTTTATTGTGCTTAGAGGATATAAAAGAAAAAGCAAAGGACTTCTTGTTGTAAAAGCTAATGAACAAATTTTATGCGATGTAATGCAAAGTGGTGATGAAGCTATGGAATATGCTTTTGAAGAAAGTATAAGCGGGGTAATAGTAAGCGAAGATAGAGTAAAAGGGATACAAAAAGCTTTTGATTTGGGTGCAAAGATTGTTTTACTTGATGATGCTTTTTCAAAGTTTTATATTAAAAAATTTGATATTTTATTAGAAAGTAAGATAGAGCCTTATTTTGGTTTTACTTTACCAAGTGGAGCATATAGGCTTCCAAAATTTTATAAAAAAAGAGCCAATTTTATTGCAAAAGAGGGTAAAGATTTTTATCGTTATTCTTTTGCAAAAGAAAATCCTAAGGCTATTTTAGTAACAGCTATTGCAAAACCTTTTAGACTTTATGAGCATTTTATAAAGGCTAGAGCTTGTTATTTTTTTAATGATCATTATGAATTTAAAAAAGATGAACTTAAAAAATTACTTGATAAACATCATTGCGATACTTTAATGCTTACTTTTAAAGATTATGTAAAAATAAAAGATTTTGGTTTTAAGTGTCAAATTATAGAATTAAATATAGAATTAGAAGATAGTTTTAAAAAAGTTTTACAAAGCTATATAAGGAGTTTTAATGCAGCTTGTTAGCACAAGAGATAAAAATAATAAAATAGATTTTAAAGAAGCTTTGATTAATCCTAGTGCAAAGGATGGAGGGCTCTATACTTTTGATAAGATTTTACCTTTTAATGCTTATGATTTAAAAGATTTAGACTATGAAGAATTTGCTTTAAAATTTATAGAACATTTTCATTTTGGTTATATTAATTTATTTAAAAAGGCTTTGCAAACCTATAAAGAATTTGATAATAAAACAGCTCTATTTTTAAGAAAAGTAAATGAAAATTTATTTATTAATGAGCTTTATCACGGCCCAACGCGTGCTTTTAAGGATATGGCTTTACAACCTTTTGGTATGCTTTTAAATGAATTAAATGAAAATGAAAAAATTTTAATTATTTGTGCAACAAGCGGCGATACAGGACCAGCTACTTTAAAAAGTTTTGAAAAATTTCACAATATCAAAGTTGTTTGTATTTATCCTAAAGATGGAACAAGTGAAATTCAAGCTTTACAAATGCAAGCTTTAAATAAAGATCATTTAAAAGTTTTTGCCATAGAAGGAAATTTTGATGATGCGCAAAATACCCTAAAAAAACTATTATTAAAAGATGATTTTAGGGAAATGTTAGCTGGTTTGGATTTTAAACTTTGTGTAGCAAATTCTATTAATTTTGGAAGAATTTTATTTCAAATGATTTATCATTATTATGCTTGTGTGAAACTTGATAAAGTATTAGACATTATAGTTCCAAGTGGTAATTTTGGTAATGCTTTAGCAGCATATTATGCTAAAAAAATGGGAGCTAAAATAGATCGTATTAAAATTGCTACTAATTCCAATGATGTTTTAAGTGATTTTTTTAATCAAGGTGTTTATGATATAAGAGAAAGAAGCCTTAAAAAGACTATTTCTCCGGCTATGGATATATTAATTTCTTCAAATATCGAGCGTTTGCTTTTTGATAAATTTGGAGATTTAAGAACTAAAGAGCTTATGAATAATTTAAAAGAAAAAAAATATTTTTATTTAAGTAAAGATGAGCTTGATAACTTAAAGCAAGATTTTGATGCTTCTTCTTGTTCGGATTTAGAATGTATGAATTTTATTAAAGAATATTCTAAAGATTTTTTAATTGATCCACATACAGCAACTTGTTTTAAACTTTTAGATAAAAATAAAAGTACTCTTATAACTTCAACGGCAGAATGGACAAAATTCACTCCAAGTATATATAAAGCTTTGTTTGATAGAGAATTAAACAATGAAAAAGAAGCCATGCTTGAAATTGCTTTGAAATTTAATTATCAAATAAGACCAGATTTACTTGCTTTATTTGATATAAAAAACAATAATTTAAAAGCTTATAAGTGTGATGAGCTTGAAAATGAAATTATAGATTGGATAAAACAATGATAATTATACCTGCAAGATTAAAATCAACGAGATTTCCTAAAAAAATTCTTTATAAAATTAATAATGTTCCAATGTTTATAGCAACAGCTCAAAAAATGGCAAAGATTGATGAGGTGGTTATAGCTTTAGATGATGAGGAAGTTTTAAAAATTGCTAAGGATTTTGGTTTTAAAGCAGTTTTAACTTCAAAAGAGCACGAAAGTGGAACAGATAGAATTAAAGAAGCAAGTGATATTTTAAATTTAAATGAAAATGAAATTATTATTAATGTGCAAGCCGATGAGCCTTTTATAGAAGAAGAAAATATAATCAAATTTAAAGAATTTTGTTCTATAAATTTAAACGAAGATGTTTTTATGGCAAGTTGTTATAAAAACATATCTAAAATTGAAGCTAATGATCCAAATTTGGTAAAAGTTGTAAATGATAGATTTGATTTTGCCTTATATTTTTCAAGGGCTAAAATTCCTTTTGAAAGAGAAGATTATAATGATTTTAAAGGACATTTAGGGATTTATGGCTATAGGGTTAAATCATTAAGAGAATTTTGCACATTTAAAACTTCAGATTTAGAAAAAAGTGAAAAATTAGAGCAATTAAGAGCCTTAGAAAATGGTAAAAAAATTAAAATGTTACAAATTAATACTAAAAGCATAGGTATAGATACTTTAGAGGATTATGAAAAGGCGTTAAAAATTTTTGATCATGTAAATTAAAAAAGCAAATTTAAGTGATTTACCAATTTTATCACCGTTATTCTTTTTACTTTTTAATGGTGATAAAAATACTTTAGAACAAGAGCTTAAGAAATTACTTTGTTCTAAAAATCATATTTTTTTCTTATTGCATAAAGAAAATAAAGCAATTGCTTTTGCATTAGCTTCTTTAAGATTTGATTATGTAGAAGGGTCTAAAACTTCTCCTGTTGGTTATTTAGAGGCAATTTTTGTTAAAGAAGAATTTAGGAGAAAATCTTATGCAAGTTCTTTATTGAAAGCTTGTCAGTTATGAGCTTTAGAGTTTGCAAGCGATTGCGAATCTAAGAATCTTGCTAGTATTAAATTTCATAAAGCAATGGGTTTTGATATTACTAATCATCTTATTTGTTTTATAAAAAAAACTTAGATAGGATTAAAATGAATTTATGGGATAAAAAAGCTAAAACTTATGCAAGATATAATGAATCTTTAAATCAGATACAAAAAGATAGTTTTAAAGAATTTAAAAAGCTTAATATAGATTTTAAAGATAAATTTATTATAGATATAGGTTGTGGGACAGGAGTTTGGACTTTGCATTTTGCTAAAAGTGCTAAAGAAATTTTAGCCTTAGATAGTTCGAAAACTATGTTAGAAATTTTAAGCCAAGATGCTTTAAATTTAGATATAAATAATATTAAATGTCAAAATTTAAGTTTTAATCTTTTTTGTAAGGAAAATTCTTATTTTAAATGTGATATAGCTTTTTTAAGTATGTCTCCTGCTTTACAAAATGATATAGATTATAAAAATTTTATATCTTTAGCCCCACTTAGAATTTATCTTGGATGGGCTGATTATAGAAAGAGTGATTTTTTAGATCCTATTTTTAAATATTTTAATACAGAATTTAAAGGGTTTTATAAAAAAGATTTAGAAAGTTTTTTATTAAGAGAAAATATTAAATTTCATAAAGTAATTTTTAATGAAATACGCATAGTTAAAAGAAATCGCGAAGAGGCTATTGAAAATGCTTTATGGCATTTAGATATGAATGGGGTAAAAGCAGATAAAAAAATCTTAGAAAATCTTGTAAAAGAAGAGATAAAAGAGCAAATTGAATCAAAAATAAAACTTTTAATTTTTTAAATTTTTTGATATTATAATATTTTTTAGAGGAATATTTATGGATGCTAATACCGTTTTAATGATGATTTCTGATAAAATTCCATCGCAAAGCTTAATTTTTGTTCAAGAAAAACTTAAAAATTCTAGCGAAGATAAAATTAATACTATTGTAACTTTAAATTTTAAAAGTCATATTATTGGTTTAATTTTAGGTTTATTTTTTGGTTTGTATGGGATTGATCGCTTCTATAAAGGCGATATAACTTTAGGGATTGTTAAACTTATAACTTTTATTATAGGTACGATTACTACTTTTATCTATATAGGTTTTATTATTTTAATCGGACTTTGGATTTGGACTATAGTAGATTATTTTCTTGTATGGAAAGGTATTAAAAAAGATAATCTTAAAAAAAATTTTAATTGTATTGGAATAAATATTTTTTAATTATAATAAACCCTAAATTGTATAATTTAGGGTTTTACTTGAAATTTTAAATTTTCTCCTGCCATAAAAGGGATGATTTTTTCATTTTTATTTTTATACTCATTTGGAACTTGCCAATCTTCATTATTTAAAGTAATGATTTTATCTTCTTTAAATTTTAGTCTATGGACTTTACAAGCATTATCTGATATAAATTTTTGTAAATTTTCCTGATTTGAATATTTTTGAAATAGTTCAGCTAAAACACTTAAGGCTATAGGAGCACTAAAAATTCCTGCCGCACAGCCACAGCATTCTTTTTCGCTTTGTGGATGAGGGGCGCTATCACTTCCAAACATTACTTTTTCATAACCATTAAAAGCCAATTCACAAAGTGTAGTTTTATCTTCATAAGTTTTAGCAATGGGTTTACAAAATAAATGAGGTTTCATTTTTCCTCCAATAACATCATCTAAAGTAAGCATTAAATGGTGTAAAGTGATAGTAGCGTATAAATTTTCATAATCTTTTAATAAATTACAAAGTGTTTTGGTTGTTATATGCTCCATTACAATTTTGAGATTTTTAAAATTTTTTGCTAATTTTTCATAAATTTTTGCAAAATTACTTTCTCTATCCATTACAAAGTCATTTGTTTCTCCGTGAATTAATAAAGGAATATTAAGAGCACTCATAGCTTCTAAAGTAGGTTTTAAAGCTTCAATTTCAAAATTTGAAATCCCATTATCCGAATTTGTAGTAATTCCTGCTGGATAAAGCTTAATGGCAAAAATTTCATCTTTTGCTTTTTCTAAAAATTTTTCATCATAATTTTTAAAAAAAAGAGTCATTAACGGAGTAAAACATTTATCATTACTTGCTTTTAGAATACGTTCTTTATAAGATCTTAAAGATTTAATATCGCAAAGTGGAGGAATTAAATTAGGCATAATAACAGCCGCACGAAAATCTTTTGCACTTAAAGGTGCAACAAGTTCTAGCATCGATTTATCTCTTAAATGTAAATGCATATCCAAAGGATTTTTAAGCTTCATTTTTTGTTCCTTATATAAATTATCGAATTTTAATAAAGAAATTAATTTTTAAATTAGCAAATATTTATTCTTTAATATAAAGTTGATAGAACCCATTTTTAAGTTTTTTAAAAACTTTTTTTTCTTCTAAAAATTTAAAAGTTGCAATAATAGTAGGTTTGCTTTGGTTGAGTTTTTTTTCTATCTCATTTATTTTTATTGTAATAAAGCCATTGTTATCAGCATTATCACATAAAAATTTCACAAGTTCATAGCGTTTTTTTCCAAAAAGCTCTTTTATTAAATTTTCAAATTTCATAAGTATAAGCGTCCCAATATCATTCCCCAAGTAAAAAGAGCTAAAATAACACTAAAAAATACAGCGCTTGAGCCACAATCTTTTGCTATTTTTGCTTTTTCATTCCATTCATTTGTTATTAAATCAACACAAGATTCAATTGCTGAATTTAATGCTTCTACGATTAAAATAAGTATCAAAACAAAAATTAAAAATAAATGTTCTAACAAGGAAATTGGAAGAAAAAAGCTTATAATTATAGCAGGGATAATAATGCTAAGTTCTATACAAAAAGAAGTTTCATTTTTAATAAGGCTTAAAATCCCCTCTATGGCGTATTTAGTATTGTTTAAAAGACTATATTTTGGCTTCAAGGGTTATTCCCCCCCCCCTCTTAATTGACTACTAAAGAGATCGTAGCTACTCTCATAAACTTTACTTTTTACATTAAAATATCCCAAAAGAGAACTAAAAAGATTATCTTGAGAAAGTTTTAAATTTCTGTATTGTTGCGCTAGTTTTATTAAATTATTATCATTACTCCAAAAAATTAAAGGAACATGTGTTTGGTATTTTGGAGCAAAAGCATAAGGCATACCATGAAGATATAATCCATTTTCTCCCAAGCTTTCTCCATGATCAGAAATATAGATTAAAGAGCTTTGGAAATCATTCTTCTCTTTTAATAAAGCAATAATTTCACTTAAAATAAAGTCTGTATAAAGCAAAGTATTATCATAAGTATTAACAAGTGCTTCTTGTGAACATTTATCAAGTGTATTGGTATCACAAGTTGGTAAAAATTTTTTAAATTCTTTAGGATAACGTTTATAATAAGTTGGTCCATGTGATCCTTGTAGATGCAATACTATGATATTTTGATTTTTGAGATTTTTTAACTTTTCTTTGAATGAATCAAGTAAATTCTCATCATATTGATAAGAATATAATTCTGTTTGTTTAATGCGATCACAAACCCCTTTACAACCCCCTGAATTATTATCAATCCAAATAGTATTAACTCCTAATTTTTGCAAGATATCTAAAGCATTTTCTTGAAATTCGCTATTGGAGAAATTTGCTCTTTTTGAAATAGAAAACATACAAGGTAAGCTTATAGCTGTAGCTGTTCCACAAGAGCTAACATTATTAAAAAAGATAACATTTTCTTTTTTGGTATAAGCGTTTGTATCATTTGTAGTATAATCACCTAAAGAATAATTTGCCGCCCTTGCAGTTTCACCAACTACTAAAATAAGAAGTTTTTTACTTGTATTATCTTCTATGTAGGCATCATTTTCTATAGTCTTAAATTTTTCTTTAGCTTTTACGTATTTGCTATAATAACGCCATAAAGAATAAATTTGATAAAAAGGAGTGTTATACATTCTAATTTCATTATAACTTCTAAAAAATGGAATATAGGTTTTAGTTAGAGGTAAAAATAAACCTAAAAATAAAATTAAAGCCAAAGATATACTAATTATCTTAGTGGAAAATTTATTAGAATTAACAATTTTTAATTTAACAATAAAAGTAGTTAATATTAAAAAGCCTAAAATTAAAAGAATTAAACGCCAATTTAAAAGTTCTTTAACTTCTTTTACATCTGTTTGCATAGCATTTAAAATCATATCAGAGTCTATTAAAACTCCATAATAATGAATAAAATATATACTTATTAAAGAGCTTAAGATAAAAAATATAGAGAAAAATTTTGTAAGATATTTGATAAACAATATAGAAAAAATAGTATGTATAAGTAAAAAATACATAACAATAAAAGTTAAAGTAAGCCAAATATTTTGAATCTTTTCATATACAAAAATAAAAAGATTAAAATTTAAACAAGTAATCAGTATGGAATTTAATAATACAAATTTAAACCATGAAATTTTTAGCATATTTTGTTATCCTTTTTTACTATCCCTTGAATAAATGTTTATTATAATAGTTTTAGATTAATACACAGCACAAATTTAAAAAATATGTTATGATTGCATTTTTTTATTTTAAGGATAAAGATGAAGTTATTATCGTGGAATGTAAATGGTTTAAGAGCCATTTGTGATAAAAATGCATTAGACTGGATAGGTAAAGAAGATATTGATTTTATAGGTTTTCAAGAAATTAAAGCTCATGAGGATAAATTTCCTAAAAGAATTTATGAATATCCCTTTAAATATATATATTCTAATTCTGCAAAAAGAGCGGGATATTCTGGAGTAATGAGCCTTTGTAATTTTGAATGTGAAGTAAAAAAATGTGAATTTTTTGATGATGATGAAGGAAGAGTTTTAGAGCATCGTTTTAAAAATATAGTTCTTTTTAATATCTATTTTCCTAATGGACAAAAAGATGAAGAGCGTTTAAATTTTAAAATGCAATTTTATAAAGATTTTTTAATATATCTTGAAAAACTTTTAAGTGATAAAAAAGAAATTATTATTTGTGGTGATGTTAATACTGCACATAAAGAAATAGATCTTACCCATCCAAAAGCAAATGCCAATACATCAGGATTTTTGCCTATAGAAAGAGCTTGGATTGATGATTTGCTTAATTTAGGTTTTATTGACACATTTAGAGAAATCAATGGGGATATCAAAGAAAAGTACTCGTGGTGGAGTTATAGAATGAAAGCAAGAGAAAGAAATGTAGGTTGGCGGATTGATTATTTTTTTATTTCATCTGGTTTAAAAAAGAAATTAAAAAATGCCTTTATAAGAGATGATATATTTGGTTCAGATCACGCTCCTGTTGGTATTGAACTCGATATTTAATCAAAAAATAGATGCTGAATTAAAATTTTAATACCAAGTAAAATTAAAACCCCACCTCCTAATAATTCTGCTTTAGAGCTAAGATAAACACCAAATTGATTACCAATTTTAAGTGCAAAAATACAAAGTATAAAAGTAATAAAACCAATTAAAAAAAGTGCTAAAAATAAATTAACTTGCAAAAAAGCAAAACTTACCCCTATGGCAAATGCATCAATACTTGTTGCAATAGCTAATGAAAACATAGTTTTAAAATTAAATTCATTTGCTATATTTTCGCAACTTTTATTTTCGAGTGATTCTTTAATCATTTTTATACCAATAAAAGTAAGCAGTATAAAGGCTATCCAATGATCAATTTCTCTAACAAAAGGTTCAAATTCTATTCCTATAATATATCCTAATAAAGGCATTATGGCTTGAAATCCGCCAAAATAAATTCCTACTAAAAGATAGTGTTTTATATTTAATTTTTTAACGCTAAAACCCTTGCATAAAGATACAGCAAAAGCATCCATTGCTAAGGCAAAAGAGAGAAAAATTAAACTAAAAATATCCATATTTTACCTTTTTGATAAATATAAAAAAATGAAATTATAATTTAAAAATATTAATTTAAAATTTAATATAATATTAAGAATAATAAATGTATAATTCACTTTTTAAAAAAAACTCATTGAAAATTAAAAGGCCCATTCGTCTAGCGGTTAGGACATCGCCCTTTCACGGCGGTAACACGAGTTCGAGTCTCGTATGGGTCACCACTTCTTACTACATATGAACTAATTTAACTTATTAATTATTTTAAATTTGTAGCGAATTTTGTTATAATTTTTTTATAAAATAATAACAATAAGGAAATTTTATGCTTCAAACTTGTATTTTTCCAGCAGCTGGATATGGAACTAGATTTTTACCCGCAACAAAAACACTCCCAAAAGAAATGCTACCTATATTAAATAAACCTCTTATTCATTATGGTGTTGATGAAGCCTTAGAAGCAGGTATGGACAATATGGGATTTGTAACTGGAAGAGGTAAAAGAGCTTTAGAAGATTATTTTGATATTTCATATGAGCTTGAACATCAAATTTTAGGAACAAAAAAAGAATATTTATTAAATGATATAAGATCTTTAATAGATCGTTGTACCTTTACTTTTACAAGACAAAATCAAATGAAAGGTCTGGGTGATGCAATTTTAAAAAGTAGACCATTAGTAGGAGATGAAGCTTTTGGTGTGATATTAGCTGATGATTTATGTGTTAATGAAGAAGGTTTTAATGTAATGACACAAATGGTTAAAATTTATGAAAAATATCGTTGCACTATTATCGCAGTTATGGAGGTACCAAAGGATCAGGTTTCAAATTATGGAATAATTACTGGAAATAATGTAGAAGATAATTTGGTTATGGTTAATTCTATGATAGAAAAGCCAGATATCAATGAAGCTCCAAGTAATTTGGCAATTATAGGAAGATATATTTTAACTCCAGATATTTTTGGTATTTTAGAAAATACCAAAGAAGGAAAAAATGGAGAAATTCAACTTACTGATGCTTTACTGACTCAAGCTTTAAGTGGAATGGTTTTAGCTTATAAATTTCAAGGAAAGCGATTTGATTGTGGTAGTGTTGATGGTTTTGTAGAGGCAACAAATTTCTTTTATAAGAAAAGCTTATGTTAAAAAATACTTTATTTTTTAAAACAACTAAATTTGAAAATATTAGATCTTATGCTAATCGTATAAATGATGAGCTTAAAAGTGGAGATATAGGATATTATCATTTAATTGATACAAGTTTGAAACTTATTGATGAAAGTAAGGATTTTATCAAAGATAAAGATCATATTAAAAATATTATTTTAGTAGGAATGGGTGGTTCAAGCTGCGGGGTTAAAGCATTAAAAGATTTGCTTTTTAATCAAAATACAAGTTTAAAAAATCTTTATATTGTAGATAATACTTCATCTTCTACTTTAATGGAAATTCTAGAACATATTAATATTAAAGAAAGTCTTTTTTTAATCACAAGTAAAACAGGCAATACCATAGAGGTTATTTCAATCTTTAAGATTATTGTTGGATATTTTAATTTAAAACTTAGTGAGTTAAAGAATTATTTTGTTTTTATTACTGATAAGGATTCCAACCTTGATAAACAAGCAAAAGATTTAAATATAAAGACTTTTTTTATTCCAAATAATGTTGGCGGGCGTTTTAGCATACTCTCTGCTGTTGGTATAGTGCCATTTTGTTTTTGTGGTTATGATGCTAAAGAACTTTTAAATGGTGCTAGATCTTGTTTTGAAGATTTTTTTATCCATAAAAAAGATGAAATTTTGCAAAAGGCTTATCATTATTGCACACATAAAAGTGCTAATATTAATGTTTTGTTTAGTTATAATGATATTTTTAGAGGATTTAATGAATGGTATATACAGCTTATTGCTGAAAGTTTGGGTAAAAAACAAGGATATAAAAGGATAGGTTTAACTCCTATTTCTTTAATCGGTGCTAGGGATCAGCATAGTTTTTTACAGCTTATTATGGATGGACCTAAAAATAAAACAATAACTTTTTTAAAAATTAAAAATCTTAAAGATTCTCCAATTATACCGGATATTAATTTTACATTTTTAGATTCATCAAGTAATAATATAAAATTGAATGAACTTTTAAATGCTCAATGTGATGCAACAATGTACGCATTAATTTCTGAAAATCTTAGTGTTGATTTAATAGAAATTGAATATCTTGATTCTTGGCATATAGGGTATTTAATGTATTATTATGAACTTTTTACTTCAGCTTGTGGAATTATGTTAGGGATAAATACTTATAATCAACCTGGTGTTGAAGTAGGAAAACTTATTTTAAAAAATATATTAAATTCTCGTTAATTTTTTACAGAAAAAGAGTATAATAAAACAAATTAAAAATTATAATAAAAAATTTTATATAATAATAATTATTATTTAATAATTTTATGTTATAATTTTAAAAATTAAAAAAAGGAGATAAAATGTCAGTAGTAAATCAATTATTACAAATCCAAGCAGATGCACATCATTTATGGATTAAATTTCATAATTATCATTGGAATGTCAAAGGTCTTCAGTTTTTTTCAATTCACGAATATACAGAAAAAGCTTATGAAGAAATGGCAGAACTTTTTGATGATTGTGCCGAAAGAGTATTACAACTTGGAGAAAAAGCTATAGTTTGTAGAAAAACTTTAATAGAAAAAGCTAAAAGTCCAAAAGTAGATAAAGATTGTTTTACGCCTATTGAAGTAATTGAATTTATTAAAAAAGATTATGAATATCTTTTAAATGAATTTAAAAAATTAAATGAAGAATCAGAAAAAGTTAGCGATACAACTACAGCTGCTTTCGCACAAGAAAAAATTGCTAAATATGAAAAAGATCTTTGGATGCTAAAATCAGCTTCACAAGGCTCTTGTCAAACAACTTCACAAAGTTGTTGTTAATAAAAGCGAAATTTAAGCAGAGTTAATCTCTGCTTAATGTAAATCATCATTAAGTTTTACAGCTTTTTTATTAAAGCCTACAATCATCGCTCCACTAATAGAATCTTGTCTAAAATGAAGTCCGTTTAAACCTTGAAGTTCTAATCCTTTATACATATCTTTTGAAAAATCAAAATCTTTATTAACTTTTTGAAGTTTATCTTTATCCTTGAGTAAAAATTTAGTTCCTTCTAAAACAGCAATTCCAGCATCTACTATACAGTTATCTCCTAAAGGTATACCTGTAACAGAGTTAGCTCCTAAAAGACAAGACTTTCCTATGCTAATGGCATTACCGCTTGTTCCACTTAAAACTCCTAAAATAGAAGCACCTCCTCCTATATCAGTGCCTTCTCCAACTACTACCGAAGAACTAATACGCCCTTCAACCATACAAGCTCCTGTAGTCCCTGAATTAAAATTGACATAACTTGCACCAGGCATTATAGTTGTCCCTGCTGCTAAATGTGCTCCCATTCTGACTTTAGAGCTTTCAAGAATTCTTGTGTTTTCTTCAGGAATGATATGGGATAAAAATCTTGGAAATTTATCAACAAAATCAATTTTTGGATATTGATTTTTCATTTTAAGTTTCATTTGATTTACTCTTAAGTATTCTAATTCTATTGGTTTATCATCACTCCAAGCAACATTGCTTAAAAGTCCAAAAGCTCCATTTAAATTTAAAGATCTTAAAGGAACTTTTTTACTTGAAATAAGATAGAGTTTTAAATATACGCTTTCAACACTTAAAGGCTCTTTATCTTCAAAAATACATACAAAAGCATATTCATCATCTTTAAAAGATTCTTTAATGATTTTAAGTAAATCAATGTTTTGATGCCCTTCTTCTTCTAAAAATGGTTTAAAACAAGAAAGAGCAAATTCTATATCTTCTAATTTTAAAATACTAACAAATTCACTTGCATTAAAATCAATTTCAATCCCTCTTTTAGCAAAAGCTTCAAATATAATAGCAGCTGAGGCATAATTTTGTTCAAAATTTACAAAAGCAAAATTTGCTTGTAAAATTTTATTTTTATTTATTTGTCCACGATCAAGCCTTGCAATACCAAAAGCTTTTGGACTTTTGTATCCTTGTTTTTGTTCTATTTGCTTTACAAAAAGTAAAAAATCTTCTTTAGAATTTATCATTATTTTCTCCTCATATTTTAAGAACAGACACTTTTACCATTTATTGTAGGTTGGATTTTAGAATTATTTACTCCACCTTCTTGATTGATTTTTTCTATAAAATTCCAGATTTTTTCAGCAGCTATAGAATAACGTTTTGCACTTACACTTTCAGGATGGTAAAAACTCACAGGCTTTCCTTCATCTCCACCTTCTCTAACTATCATTTCAATAGGAATTTGAGCTAATACCTCACTATTATAAATTTTTGCTATATCTTCTGCTGTGCCTTTGCCAAAAATATCATATTCTTTACCATTATCAGGGCATAAAAATCCACTCATATTTTCAATAATTCCTGCTATAGGAATATAAAGTTTATTAAACATATCCAGTGCTCTTTTACTATCATCAAGCGAAACAATTTGAGGAGTACTTACGCAAACTCCAGCAGTTATAGGAATACTTTGTGCTGAGGTAATTTGAGCATCTCCAGTTCCAGGAGGCATATCAAGAAAAAGTACATCAAGTTCTGGCCAAATAACATCAGATAAAAGCTGTTCCACAGCTTTCATAATCATAGCTCCACGCCACATAAGACCTTGACCTTCTTCAATTAAAACACCCATACTCATTATATAAATTCCGTGTGTTAAGATAGGTTTTAATTTTTGGCCTACAACTTCAGGTTGTGTTTTGGTTTCTCCAAGCATTCTTGGAATATTTGGTCCATAAATATCTGCGTCTAAAAGTCCTACTTTTTTACCCATTTTTGCCATAGAAATAGCTAAATTAACAGCAGTAGTACTTTTACCTACTCCACCTTTGCCGCTAGAAACCATAATAAAATTTTTAATTTGAGGAGCTATATTTTTTCCAGTTCTAGAATTACTTTTTTCTTCAGGAATTTTAGGTTGTATGATATTAATTTTAAGCTCTTTTAAATTTAATTCTTTAAGATTTGCTTCAATATTATCTTTTAGTTCTTTTGCAATTTGTGGATTTGCTGATACTATTTCAATATCAATCAAAGCAGTTTCATTTTCAAAATGTATATTTTTTACAAAACCAAAACTAACAATATCTTTTTCAAATCCAGGATATTTTATGTTTTTAAGTTTTTCTTCAATTTTTTTTAACATTAATTCTCCTTATTTAAAATATTATTCTACTAACAAAAAAATAAAATTTAGCTTTTTATAAGTGTTTAATATGGTAACATACTATAAAGTCATAATTTTTAAAAAGGAAAATATATGCTTGATATAAGCTTAATTATACTTGCAGCTGGGGATTCTACTAGATTTAATCTTGATGTAAAAAAACAATTTATTCGTTTAAAAAATGATCCACTTTGGCTATATGCGACAAAAAATTTAAGTTCTTTATATCATTTTAAAAAAGTTGTTGTTACTTCTAGTAATACTTCTTATATGAAAAAATTTACTTCTCATTATGAAATTGTTGAAGGCGCTAAATCAAGATCGCAATCTTTAAAGAATGCACTTAATAAAATTGATAGCGAATTTGTGATGGTAAGTGATGCTGCTAGAGTGCTTATTTCTAAAGAATTATTTGACAGATTAATTATAAATATTAATTACGCAGATTGCATAACGCCTATTTTAAAAGTAGTTGATACTACTTTATTTGATGAAAAAATTTTACCAAGAGAAAAAATTAAGCTTATTCAAACTCCACAAATTTCACGCACTTCTTTACTAAAAAAAGCTTTAGAAACAGATAAAGAATTTAGCGATGATAGTAGTGCTATTGCTTCAGTAGGTGGAAAAATTTGGTATGTTGAAGGAGAAGAGAGTGCAAGAAAAATCACTTTTAAAGAGGATTTAAAAAAATTAGATTTACCAAAACCAAGTAATGAAATTTTTTGTGGCAATGGTTTTGATGTGCACGAATTTGGAGAAAAGCGTCCTTTGCTTTTAGGAGGGGTTGAAATTCATCCTAGTAAAGGTTTAAAAGCTCATAGTGATGGAGATGTTTTGGCTCATTCTTTAATTGATGCTTTACTTGGAGCTGCTGCGCTTGGAGATATAGGTGAGCTTTTTCCAGATACAAATATGAAATTTAAAAATGCTAATTCTATGGAGCTTTTAAAGCAAGCTTATCAAAAAGTTAAAGAAGTGGGATTTGAAATTATAAATGCCGATGTAACTATCATAGCACAAGCTCCAAAAATGCAAAATTTTAAACAAGATATTGTAAAAAATATAGCCAAAATTCTAGAAATAGATGAATTTAGAGTTAATGTAAAAGCAACTACAACAGAAAAATTAGGTTTTGTAGGAAGAGAAGAGGGTATAGCTGTCTTATCTTGCGTAAATTTGAAATATTTTGATTGGACAATATAATGAAAGTTTTAATTATAGAAAATGAAATTTACTTAGCACAGAGTATAAGTATGAAATTAAGTGAAATTGGATATTGGTGTGAAATTATTAACTCTTTTGATGAGTTAAAAGATGAAAAGACTTACGATGTCATTCTTCTTTCTACTAATACTAATAATTTTATCAATGCAGTTGAAAAATTTAAATCTAGTATTATAATTCTTCTTATTTCATATATAAGTACAGATACCGTTTCTGACCCATTAAAAATGGGAGCTAGTGATTATATTCAAAAACCTTTTATGATGGAAGAATTATTAAGAAAAATCAAGCATCATCAAGATTTTAGAAAACTTCTTGTATTAAATAATACTTATGAAAGTTATTTTAAATCACATTTTAAAAATTTAAAAACTATTGAATACAATTATAAAAAAATTAAATTCCCTCTTATAATCCAGACAAATAATCAAGATAATGCTGATTTTTTTGTTTTTAGTTATATGAAAAAATATGATTTAATTTTTTCATATATTGATCTTTTAGAATTAAGTTCATTGGAAAAGATTTTTAAACTCATTTCTTATAACAATATTATATATATAAGCAATTTTCAAATCTTAAAAAATACAGAAAAAGAAAAAATTTTAAATTTTATTAAAGATAAAATGGTGATTTTGCATACAAGTACTGTATTGGAAAAGCCTGTAAATTTTGATTATATTGATTTAAGAAATGATGAAAAAAATATCAATAATAATGAAATCTTAACTATTGATGAATATGTAAAATATATAATACTTACTTATCAAAATATTTTTCCAGATACAGATTTGTCTAAAAAATTAGGAATTTCAAGAAAATCTTTATGGGAAAAAAGGAAAAAATATGAAATCAGCAAAAGAAAATAAAAGTATAGTTATTAATGCTAATGAATTTAAAATTCTTGCACTTATTAAAGAAGGAATGCTTGGTCCTTATAGATATTTAATGAATGAAGAAGAAAGCGAAGAAATTTCACGCACAAAGAAATTTAAAGGTCATACTTTTCTTTATCCATTAACCTTTGTTTCTAAATATAATAAAATTAAAGAAACTTTAAAAAATATTCAATTTGGCGATAAAATCGATCTTATATTAAATAATCAAATAGTTGGACATATAATTTTTCATTCCCAGTTTAAATATAAAAGTCATTTTACAAGTATTTTTAATTTTAATGAGTGTTTTTTAGATGATAAAAATGTATGTATTAGCGGGGAATTTGAAATTTATAATTCTCCTATTAAAAGTATTAAAGAAAAATTTTTAAGTATTAAAAATAATCTTAATGCAAAAAAAATTACAGCGATAGTTTCAAGTTTTGATCCTTTACATAGAGCTCATGAGAGAATTTTTAGATGGAGTATTGATAAGGCTGATCTAGTAGTAGTTTTTTTAATAGAATCTTATGAAGAAAATGGACTTGATTTTGCTCTTAAAGAAAAATATTTAAATAAATTTATAAAAGATTATTTGCCACCTGAGCGTATTTTTGTATTTCCTTTGCAAGATACTGATATATTTCACGCTCATTTAAATCCTGGACTTGAAGGGACTATTGCTAAGAATTTAGGTTGTACGAAATTAGTAGTGGGACAAAATCATACCGGACTTGGAATGTTTTATGATTGTAATCAACCTAAAACTATTTTAGATGAATTTGCTAAAGATTATGGTATTGAAGTAATTGTTTTACCTGAGTTTGTTTTTTGCGATAAGTGTGCTATTATAGTAAGTACAAAATCTTGTCCCCATGGACATCACCATCATATGCATTTTAATAGTAATTCTTTAAAAGAATTATTAAGAGCAGGAATCATTCCTCCAGCTATTTTTATGAGAAAGGAAATTTCAAGTATGATTTTGAGCAAACTTTTTCCAAATCGTTTTAAAAATATGCAAAAAATTTATAATGATCTTTTTCCTACTAATGGAATCTTAGAATATAAAGAAGATGAAGAGTTTTATCAAAAACTTTTAGAAGTTCATCAAATGTCTTATATGGTGTAGATTATGAGAAAATTATATTTAACTTTTTTTTATTCAGGTTGCACTAAAAAAGCTTCTGGGACCTTTGGAACTATAGCAGCTTTGATTCCTGCATTTTTTATTTTAAAATATTTAGGAATACAAACTTTATTTTTACTTTCAATACTTATCTGTATTGCCTCAATTCGTGTGATTGATAATTATGAAAAAGAAACTAAAATTCACGATGATAAACATATAGTAATTGATGAAGTTGCTGGAGTATTTTTAGCTTTAGCTATTTTTGGAAATACACTTTTTGCTTTTTTACTTTCTTTTATATTATTTAGAATGTTTGATATTTTAAAACCTTCTATTATCGGGATAGTCGATAAAAAATTTAAAGGAGGCTTGGGCGTAATGCTAGATGATATGTTGGCAGGGTTATTTGCAGGATTGCTCAGTGCTGTAATTTATGGAATTTTAAATCATTTTAATTTATTGCAATGGGATATCGAATTAAAAAGTTTATTTTAAAATAAATTTAAACTTAAATTAATATAACTTTAAAATTTATTCTTATATAATTTAAGTTTTAATTTCAAAGGCAAGGAAGAAAAGCTTATGGCAAACCATAAATCAGCTGAAAAAAGAGCAAGACAAACAATTAAAAAAACAGAAAGAAATAGATTTTATCGTACAAGACTTAAAAATATCACTAAAGCTGTTAGGGTAGCTGTTGAGAATAATGATAAAAATGCTGCAAATGAAGCTTTAAAGATAGCAAATAAAAGCATACATGCTATGGTAAGTCGTGGTTTTTTAAAGAAACAAACTGCTTCACGTCGTGTAAGTCGCTTAGCACTTTTGGTGAATAAAATTGCATAGATTTTAATGCTAGCTGAAAAATTAGAACCTTTTTTAAAACGCTATGAAGAACTCAATTCTCTTCTAAGCGATACTAATATTTTAAAAGATATTAGTAAAATGACTCTCCTTTCTAAAGAACAAAAAAATTTAGAACCCATTGTAGCTAAAATTAAAGAATATTTTAGAATTTTACAAAATATTGAAGAAAATAAGAATCTATTAAGTGATGTAGATTTAGCTGAGCTCGCTAAAGAAGAGCTTAAAAATTTAGAAGATTTAAGACCAAAATTAGAAGAAGAGATAAAAATTTTACTTTTACCTAAAGATCCTAATGATGAAAGAAATATTTTTTTAGAAATTCGTGCTGGAACAGGTGGAGATGAAGCTTCTTTATTTGTAGGAGATTTAGTTAAGGCTTATGCAAGATATGCTGAAATTCGTGGTTATAAACTTGAAATTGTAAGTTCAAGTGAAGGAAGTGTAGGGGGATTTAAAGAAATTATAATGCTTGTAAAAGGCGAAGGAGCTTATTCAAGATTGAAATACGAAGGCGGAACCCATCGCGTTCAAAGAGTTCCTCAAACTGAGTCACAAGGTAGAGTCCATACTTCAGCAATTACGGTTGCTGTTATGCCTGAGGTTGATGATATAGAAATTGAAATTAATCCTAATGATTTAAAAATTGATGTAATGCGTTCAAGTGGTCATGGAGGCCAAAGTGTTAATACAACTGATAGTGCTGTGCGTATAACTCATATTCCAAGTGGAATTGTTGTAGTAAATCAAGATGGAAAAAGTCAGCATAAAAACAAAGAAAGTGCAATGAAAGTTTTAAAAGCTAGACTTTATGAAATGCAAGAAAATGAGCGTTTAGCTAAAGAGAGTGAAGCAAGAAAATCTCAAGTAGGAAGTGGAGATAGAAGTGAGCGTATAAGAACTTATAATTTTCCACAAAATAGAATTAGCGATCATCGCATCAATTTAACACTTTATCGTTTAGATGCAATTATGCAAGATGGTCTTTTTGATGAGATAATAGAACCTTTAATTGCACACTATCAATCTTTATCTTTACAAGAACAAAATCTTTAAGTATTTATGAGGGTTTTAAATTTTTTTTATGAAAATCCTCATAAATTTGAATTAAACTATGAAAGAAAAATAAAAATAACTTCTACGCGTACTCTTATTAAAGGGCCAAAATATTGTGGCAAGAAAACCTTAATTTTTAATTATCTCTCTCAGTTTAAAAGTGAAGAAATTTTATTTTTAGATCTAAAAGATTTGAGATTTGAGGAAGAAAGTTTAAAAAATTTACCTTCTTTTTTACAAAAAAATACAAAAATTAAAATTCTTTGTTTGTATAATCTAGAGCATAATATATCTTTAAAGGATATAAATATATCAATTATTTTAAGTACAAATAAAAAAGATTTAAAATTTGAGGGTTTTGATGAATTGGAGCTTGATTATTTTGATTTTGAAGAATTTCTTAGTATAGGTAAAAATATAACTTCTAATCATTCTTTAGGACTTTTTTTAAATTATGGAAGATCTAATTTTAATAATCAAATGCTAAGAGATAATTTTACTATTTTAGAGCTTGAAATTTTAAAATATCTTGCTTATAATCTTGGAAATCAAATTAGCATTACAAAACTTTTTCAAAATTTAAAAAATAAGATTAAAACTTCAAAAGATAGTGTATATA
>NZ_JAENKS010000137.1:0-441 GCF_016598975.1 Campylobacter sp. 2018MI34 | reverse complement strand
ATCAAGTGATACTCCAACTAACGAAGAAAAAAAACTCCTTAGCATCATTAGTGAACACATGGTTGGCGCTGATCCTACAGTTGATTGCACCGAGGTAGTAAAGCAGTATTTCAGGTATAGCTCCAGTATTTTGAAATCCGAATGGGAAAGGGTAAAGCGTGGTGAGAAAAAATACAGAATAGCAGTAACCATTGCATATCTTATCTTAGGAGCTTTTACATCCTACTTCGTGTTCAAATACATAATTATAGCCAGCGAGGCAATCGTAGATGCCTTTGAGTTTCTTTATCGTTCGCTATTATAACTGATTTTCAATGCTCCGGTTCTATGCTTAAGACGATACGTTTTGAATAAGCTACTATACAAGCGATATGGGAAACCCCCACATCGATAATACAGGTCTCTCAGGAATTGGTGGCTCTATCATCTACTGTTTGCTGA
>NZ_JAENKS010000136.1:0-441 GCF_016598975.1 Campylobacter sp. 2018MI34 | reverse complement strand
AGATAAGGGTGTCCTAAAGACATTTACTTTAAGTCAATGCCTGGGTAGAACCACGAACAATCAGCTCGCAGTCCAGCAACCTCGAACCGCTGCTAACTGTTTGACCATGCAACTGATCGAGCAGGAGAAGCATCGCTTCACGGCCAATGTCGTAGCGTGGTTGCGAAACGGTTGAGAGCGGGGGATCGCAAAATTCTGAAAGCGAAATATTATCGAAACCGATAATCGACAAATCTTTCGGTACGCGCAGGCCGCGGCGTTTCGCATACGATAATGCACCCAGCGCCATCACGTCGCTGTGGCAGAACACTGCGGTAGGCGGCTCAGGCAACGCCAGCAGTTTTTCCAGCGCCTGTCCACCGGCTTCAAAGGTAAAATTACCGCGTGCAATATAGTGCGGGTCAACCGTCGCGCCGGTACGGCGAAGTGCCTGAACATAGC
>NZ_JAENKS010000135.1:0-443 GCF_016598975.1 Campylobacter sp. 2018MI34 | reverse complement strand
ACCTAATGTAGTAGGTTACTATGGTCTTTTACAAGCATTTGCAGATGCTCTTAAACTTATCTTAAAGGAATATGTTTCACCTACACAAGCTAATTTAATACTGTTCTTTCTTGGTCCTGTAATAACTTTAATATTCTCTTTACTAGGTTATGCTGTTGTACCTTACGGTCCTGGTTTAGCTTTATGAGACTTTAACTTAGGTATATTATACATGTTGGCTGTTTCTTCATTAGCCACTTACGGTATACTATTAGCTGGTTGATCTGCTAATTCTAAATATGCTTTTTTAGGTTCACTTAGAAGTACAGCACAGCTAATAAGTTATGAACTTATATTAAGCTCAGCAATACTACTTGTAGTATTATTAACAGGTAGTTTGAATTTAACTGTTAACATAGAAGCTCAAAGAGCTATATGATTTATAATGCCATTGTTCCCTATAT
>NZ_JAENKS010000134.1:0-444 GCF_016598975.1 Campylobacter sp. 2018MI34 | reverse complement strand
GATAGCAGCTGGCAGGAGCTGGGCGCAAGTGACCCTGGTCTGGTATCCGGCGACTATAAACTGCAGGTCGGTGATTTAGACAACCGCAGTAGCTTGCAGTTTATCGATCCGAAGGGGCATACCCTGACGCAAAGCCAGAACGACGCGCTGGTCGCTGTCTTCCAGGCAGCGTTCAGTAAGTAAAAATAAAGGGCTGGATAACTCCAGCCCTTTTTTTCTGATATGATACGCAAACGTGTGCGTCGGCAGAAAAACGCAATATTTATCGTTAATTCACACCCAGGAGTAATAAAGATGCAAAAGCAAGCTGAGTTGTATCGTGGTAAAGCGAAGACCGTATACAGCACGGAAAACCCGGACCTGTTGGTGCTCGAATTCCGCAATGATACGTCAGCAGGGGATGGCGCGCGCATTGAACAGTTTGACCGTAAAGGCATGGTGAAC
>NZ_JAENKS010000133.1:0-444 GCF_016598975.1 Campylobacter sp. 2018MI34 | reverse complement strand
AGCCCTGGTCGCCAGGTCACTGAATGGCTTTCTGAACTAATTTTTCCAGATTTTTTAAGGGTTGAATTGCCGCAGTATCTGGTCCATAAGTCTGTAATATCTCAACCGGATGATATCCAACGACTACACGTCCATCCGACTCTTCCCGAATCAATACTCTAAAGGGAAGATCGAGCGCCATATCAGGATATGCCTGCATTAATGATGTGCCACCTTTAGGATTGCCAAAAATAATGACGGTTGTGGGTAACATGGTTAGTCCAGCATTTTTAGCCTCTTTCGCATGATCAAATTCTCCAAAAAAAACAAGATTATTACTCTCAATGGCAGCAATGAGATGCTCTCTGGTCTGCTGGTAATTATAAGTACTATACGTTTTGATCATAGTATTCCCGGTGTTGGCAGCATGACTGGTTACCGTCATAAGCAGATACAGTGCAGCTG
>NZ_JAENKS010000132.1:0-445 GCF_016598975.1 Campylobacter sp. 2018MI34 | reverse complement strand
ATCACGGATAAACGGTTCTACGGCAGACTTATAAGTCCCGACACGGAACACGTGTGTGGAAACTTTCAGCTTGTCGAGCAGGGATTTGTAGTACAAACCGTTGGTGGCAAAGCCGTGCAGATCAACGGAACCCTGTGGAGAAAGATAAATTTTATTGGCGAAACTGGCGAGGTAATACTGACCCTGGCTGTAGTTTTCACCCACGGCGAAAACCGGTTTGCCGCTGTCGCGGAATTCGCGCAGCGCTTTACCGATATAGCGCATTGACGGCTGATCGGCGCCAGTGAAGTTTTTCAGATCCAGAACGATACCCGTGATGTTACGGTCATCTTTCGCCTGACGAATAGCGTTGACGATGTCAAACAGGGAGTTTTCCTGCAGACGGTCGGAGCTGGCGCCAAATAACTGGCGACCCAGCGCGCCCAGACGATGATTGGTGGAGGGT
>NZ_JAENKS010000131.1:0-445 GCF_016598975.1 Campylobacter sp. 2018MI34 | reverse complement strand
GAAGCAATACAGCTGCTTGAAATACTCGCGGGGATCCGCAAAGATGATCCAAGTTATCCGGAGGTGAGCCGAAGACTGTCGCTGCTGGAACTTAAACTTCGGCAGGCTGGACTCAGTACCGAGTTTTTGCGCGGTGACTACGCAGATAAGCTGCTAAAAAAGATCAACGATGAATAGCGGAGAGAGCATGTACCGAATTGGTGAAATAGCGAAACTGGCTGACGTGACGCCAGATACTATCCGCTACTATGAAAAGCAGCAGATGATGGAGCATGAAGTGCGTACTGAAGGCGGATTTCGCCTCTATACAGAAAGCGATCTTCAGCGCCTGAAGTTTATTCGTTATGCCCGCCAGCTTGGTTTCACTCTGGAGTCGATCCGCGAATTGCTTTCGATCCGTGTTGATCCCGAACACCATACCTGTCAGGAATCAAAAGGGATCGTC
>NZ_JAENKS010000130.1:0-446 GCF_016598975.1 Campylobacter sp. 2018MI34 | reverse complement strand
GCCTTTAGGTGTGGAAGTGAATGCCAACGGGAAAGTGTGCGGCGTGAAAATGGCGCGCACTGAAATGGGCGAACCGGATGCGAAGGGACGTCGCCGTGCGGAGATCGTCGCTGGCTCCGAGCACGTTGTTCCGGCTGATGCCGTGGTCCTGTCGTTTGGTTTCCGCCCACATAGCATGGAATGGTTGAAAGAGCACAGCGTCGAACTGGATTCACAGGGGCGCCTTATTGCCCCGGAACGTAGCGACAACGCTTTCCAGACCAGCAACCCGAAAATCTTCGCCGGTGGCGACATCGTGCGCGGTTCGGATCTGGTGGTCACCGCGATTGCCGAAGGTCGTAAAGCGGCAGACGGGATTCTGAATTACCTGGAAGTGTAAAAGAGCCTTCTCTGGCCCCTGTTCACGTTTGTCGACAGGGGCTTTTTTTCTCCGTATTTCTCCACCA
>NZ_JAENKS010000129.1:0-446 GCF_016598975.1 Campylobacter sp. 2018MI34 | reverse complement strand
CTCCATAAGCGTCACATTCCTCTGGTCATTGCCAACGCACGTCTTTCTGCTCGTTCAGCCGCTGGCTATGCGAAATTAGGTAAATTTGTTGGCAGACTACTGCGTCGAATTACGTTAATTGCCGCACAAAACGAAGAAGATGGCGCACGTTTTATTACGCTTGGCGCCAGAAGCAATCAGGTCACCGTTACTGGCAGCCTGAAGTTTGATATATCCGTCACGCCACAACTGGCTGCAAAAGCGGTGACATTACGTCGTCAATGGGCTCCTCACCGCCCGGTATGGATTGCAACCAGCACCCACGACGGCGAAGAAAGCATCATCATTGCCGCCCATCAGGCGTTATTAAATCAGTTCCCGAATCTTTTACTAATTCTGGTTCCCAGACATCCTGAACGGTTCCCGGATGCAATTAACCTCGTACGCCAGGCTGGGCTAAGCTATAC